>DQYP01000262.1 GCA_011043375.1 Thermotogaceae bacterium
GAATCGGTTTTTGTCATGGTTTGAACGGTTATAGGCCAATCTCCACCTATAAAGATTTTTCCAACCCGTATCTCCTTAGTTTTTCTCAAATCAGCCCACCAACCTCATTATATCGACATAGGTTATATATACCATCAACGCCATGAGTAACATAAAACCAACAAAGTGTATATAGGACTCTATGGTTGGATCCAATTTCTTCCTCGTTATGATTTCGAGAAGTGAAAACACGATTCTTCCACCATCAAGAGCTGGTAAAGGTATTAAATTTATCAATCCAAAGTTCAGTGTTATGACAACCGTGAGAAATAAGAGAGGTTCAAACCCAAATTTCGAAACATTTCCTACGAACGCTACCACACCTATCGGTCCTGATAGAGAATTTAATCCAAGCTTTCCGGTGAAGAGCATCGCCAATATTTCTCCCATTCGAGCTATTATTCTGTTTGTTCTGATTACTCCATCCCTGAATGTTTCAAACACTCCTTCTCTGATTGGTTCAATCGATGTTTTAAAGACAACTTTACTTTTCAGAATGTTCACTAATTCATCTCTTGGAAAAGTCAGAGTCAATGATTCTCCATTCCTCTCGATCACGACATTTACTGAATTTCCAAATTCAGAATATAGTTGATAGAAAACTCTGTTGCCACTTATATCTATGAGAAATGCTTTAGTTGCTGTACTATCCAATAGGCTCATGATTCTCGAAAAATCAACTCCATCTTTTATGTTATAACCATTTATGGAAACTATGATATCACCAGACTTGAAAGCCCCAAAGCCCTTTTGGACAATCGGAGAGAGGTTTGAAAAATATATACCCACTGTCTTCCTCGATGGGATATAAAAAGCATTTAACAATTTTCCTTTGATATTTCCATTTTGGAACTCCAACTTTATAGATTGTCCTTTCAAATTAGGTAATTGACTTAAAAGCTCTGATGTAAGCGAAACACCGTTTATAGAACTAACCTCGCCAGTTACCTGAGACACCCCATTAGTTACATCTATAAGAAGTTCTATTTCATCCGGAGACCACTCTGGAATAACCGAAATTGAAAGTTTCTGATTCTTCCTCATTATCCCTATTTCAAGGGAGTTGTATGTATTAACCGCCTTTGAAAATTCGCTCGAGTCGAATATTCTTTTACCATTCACCGAATATATTATGTCATTTCTCATAATACCCGCTTTCTGGGCTGGACTGTTTTCAACTACTCTCTCAACTTCAACAGGATAGACACCCCAAATACCAAATGAGAGAATCATGATCACATATCCTGTCAGTATGGAAGCGAGAGGACCTGCTAAGCTTATCAACAATCTTTGCCATGCAGGTTTTTCGTACAAGAGTTTATCTTTTTTAATCGTCGCGTCTCCGATAGTTGTAACATCTTCTCCTGCGAGTTTAACATATCCTCCAATTGGAAAAACATTTACTCTGTATTCTATCCCTTTCCTTTTGATCCCAAAGATCTTTGGCCCTATTCCAATTGCAAATTCAAGGATCTGGACACCAAATATTTTCGCTGCGATGAAATGCCCAAGTTCATGTAACATTATCAGAATAGTTAGAATCAAAAGCGCGTATACTATTCCCACTTTTTCACCTCTTCCTCCGCAATATTACGAGCCTGCTGGTCTATTATTAGGATTTCCTCAGGATTTTGAGGCTCAAAATGATCGAATTTTTCAACGGTCTTATCAATTAACCGGTGTATATCAATAAATCGTATCCTTCCTTCTAAGAATTTTTGAACTGCAACCTCATCCGCAGCGTTGTAAACTACCCAGCTGGATGAAGGCATTTTAAAGAGATCGTAAACCATGAAGAAGGCAGGATATCTGTCAAGAGTTGGTATATCAAAACTCAAATTACTCAAGATTTTAACATCTACATGTAAACCAGCATCGAATTCCATTCTATCTGGAAAGAATATTGAATACGATATTGGAATTCTCATATCTGGATATCCGGCATGTAGTTTTATACTACCATCTACGAATTCAACCATCGAGTGGATTAAACCTTCTCTATGAATCAATGCACTTATCTTCTCGACTTCAAGATCAAAGAGATGATGCGCCTCAATGATTTCGAAGGCTTTGTTGACCATTGTTGAAGAATCAACGGTTATCCGCTTTCCCATATTCCAAACGGGATGTCTTAAAACATCTTCGACACTCACTTCACTTAACTTTTCAAGCGGACAATCACGCAAACTACCACCGGAAGCCGTTAAAATAATTCGTTTTACAGAATCATTACTCTCATTCAAAAGTAATTGGAAAAGTGCGCTGTGTTCACTATCTATCGGCAACAGCTCAATTCCACTTTTTTTCACTTCCCGTTTCACAAATTTTCCACCTATAACCAACGCTTCTTTTGTTGCTAAACAAACTCTGTTCTTGGTATTCTTGATGGATTCCAATGTTATCTTAAAGCCAGCTGCTCCAGAGACTGCGACGATTGTTAAATCTGGTTTCAGCCTTTCAAGTGCCTCTTTTAGACCCTCAAAACCAAAATAAATATCTTTGTTTGTCTGTTCTTTAAAAAATCTACGTGAATCAATTCCAGTAACACAGAGTGAAGAATTCGGACAATCCCTGGAAATTTCTACAAGGGATTTAACATTCGTGTTTGCAGAAAGAAGTACAATATTATCTAACATTCGACTTCTCTTCAAAACATCCAAAGTTTGTATTCCAATAGATCCTGTTGCTCCAAGCAATGCGATTTTTTGCCACATCTTCAATTAACTCCTTTTAAACCATCTATCGAGGTCTTTTTCAGATATTTCTAGCATTAAAGGTCTTCCATGGGGACATGTTAATAGCTTACGATCCAAAAGTTTTTTTATCAATTCATATATATCCTGTAATTGTAATTTATCTGAGGTTTTCACGGCACTAGCACATGCCAACTTGGCATATATGGAGTCCAAAACTTTACTCTCATCTACAAATTCAGCTATTCTGAGTTCTGATATGATTTCTCTCAGAGTTTCCTCTAATTTAGAAGATGGGAGAATTGTGGGTAAAGTCTTTATTACAGCTTTATCATGTTTCGGATCAATTTCAAACCCCAATTTCTTTAAAAACTCCTTTTTTTCACGAAGTATATCGAGTCTGAGCTGATCAAGCTTCAACTCTATTGGAAAGGCAAGAATTTGTGGTTTTAAAAGTTCTTCGCTTTTACTCTTCAAATCTTCGTACAGTATTCTTTCGTGTGCAGCATGTTGATCCACAAAAATGAGTTTATCCGCCTGTTGGCATATTATGTATCGTTCTCCAAGAACACCGATTATTCTAAGATTAGATATCCTTAAATATTCCTGAGAAGCTTCCTCTTTGGATTCATTACCTACAAAAAGTGATGATTCCGAAACCTTTGAAACCTTCCTGAATTTATCTCTTTCGTAAACGAAAGAACTCGAACCACTTTTTCGAGGTTCACCAAACACAGAAGAGGTTCTTATTTCTTTTTCATCCGCTGTTCTTGAGCTTTCAACACCCATAGAAGATGAGCGCAAAGGTTTTTGAACGGTTATTTTGTGTGATATACTTGAACTTAATCCTTTTCTTACAGCTCTAACGATCAACTCTTGAAGTTTTTGATACTTGGAAAATTTTACTTCCAGTTTTTGAGGATGAACATTCACATCTATCATATCAGATGGAATTTTAAGATACATAATACAATATGGATGAAGTGATGCGGAGGAACCGACAGCAACCTCGAAACTTTTATAAAGCTGTGAAACTCTAACATATCTCCCATTGACAAAGAAGATTTGGCCTATTCTGTTTTTCAATCCTATCCCAAGCCGTGTCATGTATCCACTCACCCTCATCCCATTGTCTTCAGCATCGATTTTAATAAAATGATCAGCTCTGAGCTCTGGAAATATAATCAGGATTCTCTCAAGGATATCAGAAGTTGGAATTGCATTATAAATCTGTTCGCCATCTTTGATCAGCACCAAATGAGTTTGCGGCAACGACAACATGAATTTTTGAAAAAGCTCTGTTATCATTCGAGCTTCTATATTTGCTGAACTTAAAAATCTTCTGCGTGCTGGTATATTGAAAAATAGATTTCTGACTCTTATTGTGGTGCCAGTGTTACAGGAAATATCATTAACTTTTAAAACCTCTCCACCCCTCACAATCACTTCAGAACCAATTGCTTGATTAGAAGTTTTACTGATTATCGACGTTTCCGATACATTCACTATTGAAGCGAGTGCTTCACCCCTGAATCCGTAGGTTGAAAGAGAATAAAGGTCGCTTACGTCTTTTATTTTACTCGTAGTATGAGGTTTTATTGCGAGTAATATTTCATCTCTTTCCATCCCCACTCCATCATCTATCACTTCTATTAAGGATTTACCTCCATTTTCTATATAAAGAGTTACGGTTTTAGCACCCGCATCAATGGAATTTTCAATCAGTTCTTTCACAACGGAAACAGGTCTTACTACAACTTCTCCTGCAGCTATTCTTTTCACAACATCCGCTGGAAGTTCAATTATTCTCATATCTCACACAACCCTCTGATTTTTTCCTCTATATATGATTTTATCATTTTTTTAATAAATACCCACATTTAAATGTGTTCGAGCGCTTGCTCTACGTCTTCTATCAAGTCCTCTATATTTTCAATTCCCACAGAGATTCTCAACGAACCTTTCGATATCCCAGCTTTCTCCAATTCCTCATCACTTAACCCAGCGTGTGTAGTTAAAATCGGAGAAGTTATCAATGATTCCACTCCAGCAAGACTGGGAGCTTCTGTGAATATCTTTAGCTTTCTCATGAACTCAATTGCCTTTTTGAACGAATCGAGCTCAATGTATATCACCCCACCAAAGCCAGGACAATTCTTGAAGCAACTTGGAATGTTTTCATAGAGTGTTGGATAGTTAACTCTTTTCACTTTCGAATTCTTATTCAAAAATTCCGCTAAGATTTTTGCATTTTGATTATGTCTTTCAACCCTCAAGCCCATGGTTTTCAAACTCCTTATCGTCAGAAAAGAATCAAAAGGCGAAGGGTTTGAACCCACAATGCTTCGCTCTTCGAGTACTTTCTCTATTATTTCTTGTTTCTTTGACACAACAACTCCTCCGATAAGATCGGAGTGTCCACCGATGTATTTCGTGGTACTGTGTATAACTATATCAGCACCGAACTCTAAAGGTCGGAAGTTGTATGGGCTCATGAAGGTATTATCAACCACAAAGATCAAATCATGTTTCTCGATCGTATTAGATATCATTTCGATATCTACGAGTTTTATCAAGGGATTCGTTAAGGTCTCAACATATATCATTTTTGTCCTCTGAGTAATGTAATTTTCTAAATTACCGAGGTCATCTATAGAGATGAGAACAGCCTTTACACCAAGTTTCTCAAATTTATTCTTCATGAATTTATAAGTCCCGCCATACATTTCTTTCAGCATTATCACTTCATCATCCTCTGTTAAAAATCCATTGAAAACCGCCGAAATGGCAGCCATCCCCGAAGAGAACAACACCGAATCGATTCCACTACAAATATCCGCTATTTTCTTTTCAGCTACTCTCGTTGTTGGGTTGTTGATACGCGTATAAAAAAATGTTTCTCTATCGTTCAAATGTGAGTATTTCTCATCACCCATCCTAAAATTAGATGTCTGAAATATCGGAAATGCAACAGAATCGAGGAGATTATAATCATGTTCTCCAGTGTGTATAGCTTTGGTATTTATTCCTTTAAATTTCAAAAGGAACACCTCCAAATATCATCTAAAACCATTAAATTTGCATCACTTACAGATAAGTGTATCACTTCCTAAATATATGTCAATCTTGGTTTTGAAGATTTTATCACTTGTGAACATACATAAAAACCGAAGGATTCTTA
>DQYP01000086.1 GCA_011043375.1 Thermotogaceae bacterium
ACGATATAACGTCGAAATAACTTATGGAAGTATCACAAAAGCGAGAAGAGTAGAGATGGGATTGAAAAAAACACATAGGAATGACTCATTTGTAATAGCAGGTGGCAGTAAAGAAACAAAAAGAGCGACTGAATGGTATTTTGGCAAATTTTTCAGAAGACAGAATCGTTCCTTGAACAAAGCAAATCCAATTAAAGGAGGAAAAAGACCAGTAAATACTGTCAAGCAAGTAGATGGTTTTAGGAGATTTGACAAAGTTGAATACCGAGGTAAGAGAGGAATCATTTTAGGGTTAAGAAGCAGTGGATATTTTGCAATAGGTACTCTAAGTGGAAAAAAGACATGTGATAGTGTGAAGTGCAGCAAATTAAGGCTCTTAGAAAAAGCAAAGACATTAATGTTTGAAAGGAGGGTAGAGCGCATTCTTCTCCATCTTGGAGAAGATGGAGTCTCTTGTGCTCAAATATGATGAATAAATCGTCTCATATGGGTAAAATCCTACGTGTTGATTTAACGAATCAAAATTATGATATCAAGGAAATCGACGAGGATATTTTATTCAAGTATATAGGTGGCAGGGGCCTCGGGACTTATTACCTCTACAAAATTTTGGAAGCAAAAGCGGATCCTCTTTCGGAGAAAAACATATTGATATTTACAACGGGACCTCTCAACGGGACAATCGCTCCCACCTCCGGAAAATTCGGAATCGTTACTAAAAGTCCTCTCACGAATGGATACCTGGATTCATATGCTGGTGGAGACTTTGGAAACAAATTGAAGAGTGCAGGATTCGACCTTCTAATCCTTGAGGGAAAAAGTCCATTCCCTGTGCTGTTGAAAATAGAAAATGAATCGGTCGAGTTCATAGATGCATCAAATTTATGGGGAAAGACGATGAGCCAAACGAATAACTTTTTGAAAGAAAATTATAAAGGGTTTTCTTTTGTAGCCATTGGACCTGCAGGTGAAAGATTGAGCCCAATATCCTCGATATTCTGTGGGACTCGTTCTTTATCCCGTGGAGGAAGCGGAGCTGTGATGGGTTCAAAAAATGTTAAGGCAATAGCTGTCAATGGGAACAGGGTAGTCGATGTAGCAAACAAAGAAATATTTGAGGAAGGCGTTAAAGAAGCTTACAGGGCTGTTCGAATGAACTCTACCATAAAGCGATTATCACAGTATGGTACAGTTCAAATATTGAGATTCATAAATGCTGCTGGTGGTTTGCCCACGCGAAATTTTCAAACAGGTGTTTTTGAAGAAGCTGAAACATTATTCGATGAAAAATGGAAAGCGGAAGTTTTCGTGAAAGATACTGCGTGTCCTAACTGTCCAATATCATGCTCAAAGGTGGCTCATATTAAAAGTGACACTCTTGGAGAAATAGTACTCGATGGTCCAGATTATGAAACAATATTCAGCCTTGGAACAAATTGTGGAATAAGTGATAAACAAGCCATTGTATATGCAAATTATTTATGCGATGAATACGGTATCGATACGATAAGCACCGGTGGAATAATTGCTTTCGTAATGGAAGCATTTGAAAAAGGAATTATTGACACAAATTATTTGGATGGTTTGGAACCAAAATGGGGTGATGTGGAATCATTCATAAAGTTGGTAGAAAAGATCTGCAAAGCCGAGGGTGTTGGAAGTGAACTGCAGAAAGGGGTAAAATATCTTTCAAGGAAGATACCAGGAACCTCTAACTTTGCAATGCACGTTAAAGGATTGGAAATGCCGGCCTATCTTCCAAGAGCTGGAAAAGGTATTGCCCTTTCTTACGCTGTGACTGAGCGAGGTGCTTGCCATTTACATGGCACCCCTATTTCTGAACTCTTAGGTGAAGCAGATCCAAAAACCTATGAAGGAAAAGCAGAGCTGTTCTTGGTGAACCAAGTCATGATATCCATTATCGATAGTGCTATTCTCTGCTACTTTACACACGGTGCAATAAGGTTAAAGGAATACGCTAAGATGTTCAGAGGTGCTACCGGGTTCGAATATGATGTGGCCAATTTGCAAAAATTCGGCAGAAGATTGAGTACACTCTCGAGATTGTTCAATATCAGAGAAGGTAAGACGAAAGACGAAGATAACTTACCCCGGAGATCCACAGAAGAGCCTCTGACGAGTGGCCCCTCCAAAGGTGAGACGATTGATTTGGATGTACTGCTTGAAGATTATTATACATTAATGGGTTGGGATAAAAATGGTGTCCCAACTGAAGGGACTTTGAAAGCCCTTGAAATTGATTTTTAAGATCAATGATGTTATCATTTTCTTATGACAATCGTTCCTTGGGGGGAGAATCGATGAAAATAAAAACATTCGCACTTTCTTTGTTTTTTGTTGCTCTTTTAATTTTCCTTGATTCATGTTCCCTGAACTTTACAACTTTATACACGGGAGACATATTGTTTGTATCTGAGAGAGATGGAAACAAAGAGATATATTTGATGAAATACGATGGATCGAATCAAACTAATTTAACATCATCTACATATTCAGAATACTCTCCATCTTGGTCTTCTGATGGGCAAAAAGTGGTTTTCGTTAGTGATAAATATGGTGATGAGGAAATATACGTTTTAAATTTGAAAGATAATTCCTTGATAAATTTCACAGCTCATGAGAGTAATGATTTTGCTCCCCAATGGAGCCCAACGGATCCAAATGCGATCGTTTTCGTTTCCGACAGATCTGGAGCAGGGGATATATATTATCAAACACTCGGTAATTACAATCCAAAGAGGTTATCCACAAATTCTGAGAAAGACTACAATCCGCGTTGGAGTCCGAATGGAAATTGGATAGTGTTTTTGTGCCAAAAGTCTTCCACTAACAACGAAATATACAAAGTGGATTATTCGGGAACAGTTCAGATGAGATTGACTGATAATTCTTTTAATGATGTTGATCCTTCGTGGAGTCCGGATGGTAACAAGATCGTCTTCGCTTCCAATAGAGATGGTGACTATGAAATTTTCGTTATGAACTCCGACGGTTCCAACCAGATTCAACTCACCTACAATCTAAAAGATGACAGAAACCCGGTGTGGGTTGGAAACAAGATAGTGTTTCAAAGTAACCGTGACGGCAACTGGGAGATTTATTCCATGAATCCTGATGGTTCCAATCAGGTAAGATTAACTGCTAATAGAGAAGATGATATTGAACCTCGTTTAACAAAGAATGGTCAAACTATCGTATTTGTAAGCGAAAGGGATGGAAACAAGGAGATATATTCCATGAACGTGGATGGTACCAACCAAACTAATCTAACTAACAGTTCTTTCGATGATTATTCTCCTGTTCCAAAATGATGGTACTATGGTTGAGAGGTTGACATGTCTATCATAGAGATAGAGAATCTCACAAAAAAGTATAACGAGTTTAAAGCCTTGGATGGCTTAAGTTTATCGATTCGAGAAAAAATAGTGTTCGGTTTGTTAGGCCCCAATGGAGCGGGGAAAACTACTATCATAAAAATCCTTTCCACGCTTCTTCTTCCCACATCAGGTGAAGTTAGAATAATGGGATATGATATTTACAAAGATGCCAAAAAGATAAGACAGTCGATAGGATTGGTTCCAGAAAATCCCTTTCTTTATGACAAACTCACTGTATTCGAAAATTTAAAATTGTTTGCAGATTATTATCATATTCCTGCAAAAGACTCTGAAGCCCGAATAAAGCGATTGCTTCATAAAGTCGATATGTGGAAATGGAGGGATGAATTGATAAAAAATCTTTCCAAGGGTATGAAACAGAGAATAAATATTATCAGAGCTCTGATAAATGATCCAAAAATACTTTTTCTTGATGAACCCACGAATGGTTTGGATCCCCAAACTAACCGAACTATCCGCGAATTTTTGAAAAAACTCGTTTGTGATGGAAAAACAATTGTAGTCACAACACATATGATGTACGAAGTGGAAAAGTTGTGTGATGAAGTTGCAATAATTGATAAAGGGCATTTAGTGATTTCTGGAAAACCTGAAGATCTGAAGAAAAAATATTCAAATTCCAACATTAGGGATTTAGAGGACATTTTCATAAAACTCACAGGGTCTGAAATGAGAGACCGCCCTAAAAAAAGAATATTCACTTGGAGGAAGAAAATATGAAGATAATCGCTCATAGGGGCTATAGGGCTAAATTTCCAGAGAACACAGTACTCGCTTTTAAGAAAGCAATGGAGTACGGTGCTGATGGAATCGAATTAGATGTCAGGATGAGCTCGGATAAAAAATTGGTTATCGTACATGATCCATTTATCGTAGATAAGTTGAATCTGGAAAATGCTTATATAATATCAGAAACTCCACTGGAGGATTTAAAAAAGATACCACTTGGAATGAAACAATCAATTCCAACTCTAAAGGAGACCCTCGAGAATCTGAATAATGAGACCTTCATAGATGTTGAATTCAAAATTCCCGAGGTTATCGAACCGTCGATAGAATTGCTGGAATTCTTTGGATTTAAGAACCTGATGTTTTCGTCTTTCAAAAGAGGTATATTGAAAGATTTAAAAAATGAATTTCCATCTGCATTGATAGGACTTCTCTACGAAGTTTATGAATTGGAAGAAATCGATGAGTTATTCGATTCTTTAGTCAACGATGTAAAAAAATATGATGCAGATTCTTTGAATCTTCCAATAGATTTTTTCAGGGGAAGAGATCATTTGATTGGAATGTTGAAAAAAGTGAGGGATTTAGGAATAAAGATAGCATTTTGGACTGTCAATAACATGATCGATTTTGATTCCATAGATGACGTTACTGATTTTCTGATAACGGATGAGATAGAAAAAATGATGAATAGGAAGGAGATTTGTTGAATGCTCTTAAAAGACAATGATTTAGTGCTGTTTCAAGGAGACAGTATAACCGATTGTGGAAGAGATTATAGTAACTTCGAGGACCTCGGACATGGCTATCCTTTTCTAATTTCATCCTGGTTATCTTTTCTGTACCCGGAGAAGGGCATAAGGTTTGTGAACAGAGGCATAAGTGGTGATCGCGTTAGAGATTTAAAGAGAAGATGGTATGAAGACAGTGTTATTTTGAAACCAAGTGTTGTTTCAATTTTGGTGGGTATAAACGATACCTGGAGAAAATATGATAGCAATGATTCAACAAACTTAGAGGATTTTGAAAAAGATTACAGATACATAATACAAAGAACACTTGAAGAAAACAATGATATACGCCTTGTACTATGCGAGCCTTTTTTGTTACCCGTTTTTCCAGATCAAGAGAGATGGCGTGAAGATTTAGATCCTAAGATTCAAGTAGTGAGAAAACTTGCAAGAGAATTCAACACTGTTTTTGTACCTCTCGATGGGATATTCGCACGAGCATCTACCATCAAAGAACCATCATATTGGTTGTACGATGGTGTTCACCCAACACCAGCTGGTCATGCGTTGATTGCAAAAGCTTGGATGGAATCGTTGAAAATTGATATTTGACCAAATCAAAAAAATGTAGTAAGCTATTTGGAGTTAATTAACTTTTAGGAGGTTTTAATATGCATGAACATGATGATGAACATATCGACGTTTTTGCTTTGAAAGATGAGGAAGGAGAGGAGCATTTTTTTGTTTTACTTGCTGAAATTGAGGATTCAGGGAACAATTACTGGGTATGTGAAAATGTAGATTTCGATGAAGAAACCAATGAAATAACTTCAAAAGGTAATATATATCTTTTTAGAAGCTTTGAAGACAAAGATGGTACCCAGATGCTCGATTCGGTGAGTGATGAGGAATTGCAAAAAGTTTCGAAAATTTGGGAGCAAATGTCGGAAGAGCTTTATCCAGACGCTGAATCTGATGAGCAACCCCTAGAAGATGAAGAAGAATAGAAAGTTTGAAGATCGATTGAAATC
>DQYP01000273.1 GCA_011043375.1 Thermotogaceae bacterium
AAAGATCCATAGGTTTCATTTTGATCACCACTTCCCAAATAAAACATAAAATCAGTTTACCAATTTACAAAATGCGAAGAAATTATACATTTTATTCTTTGCAATTTTAATTCGAATAGCTTAAAATTTTTTTTGAGATCACTTCTATTATAATACTATTTTAAGGGGAATCCATATGAGATTTTTTATCCTTGTTTTATTCATGTTTTTCATCGAATTTGGGAATCCAATCTTTGCAACTTTTTACGAGCTGAATCTTTCAAATTCCGGTGCAATTGAAGCGATCCTTTCTCAAAAAATTTCTCCATCTGGAATGATTTTTCAAAGTAGTAGTACCTTTGAACTGGGATTCCACAGCGAAAATCTATGGTTTCAATACACTGATTTCTTCAGATTCACTTTGCCGATCACAACAAAAATTTTCAATAAGACAGCTAAAAAATATGGGATAGATCCAGCACTCTTAAAAGCAATGATCAGAGTGGAGTCATCCTTCTTCATTCATGCTGTCTCAAAATCAAATGCGAGAGGATTAATGCAACTTAAATTCATTACTGCCAGAGAAAATGGAGCTTTGAATTCATTTTCTATAATTCAAAATGTTGAAGCGGGCTGCAATTACCTATCAAAACTGTATAAAAAGTTCAAATCGTGGGACAAAGCAATTGCAGCATATTATGTTGGACCAACGACTGTAAAAAACAGAGGCATAACTGAAAATGCTCGAACTTATGTAAAAAAGGTGAAGAAATATTGGAATTATTATAAAAGAACGAACAAAAATGAAAATCTTAGAGATCTGATTTGGTGGAGCACAGGAATGGAATTGGATATCAAAGGATTGAAAAATCTCAATCTTAGCTTTGCGATTCCTGTGCTCGGATTGTGTGAATTCGGGACCTCGGTAATCATCTCAGATAAACCCACGGTCATTCTCAATCCATCTTTTCATTTGACGGATCAAATTTCAATTGGATTGAGTTACGATTTCAAGGGTTCACCAATATATTCTATAAAGTTTCAGCCAAGTGCCAATGATTATCATATGTTCATTTCATCCAATTTCTTTGATACACTTTCTTTTGGACTTCTGATTGAAAAAAAATTCTATTCTATTCTTTTTGGTGCCGGGGAAAATGGTTTATCAGCGGGATTCGTTTTGAACTTCGATTCCATAGGGTTTTGTGGAGGATTCAAAAACGGTTTCAACACTGCAATTATTTTCAAACCAAGGAATCCATGGTGAAGGTTGGAGGTGAATATCTTGAAAAAGATTTTGCCACTTTTCCTGATAACAACGATCTTGTTGATATCGTTGTCTTTTTGTTATGCAAATGATTCTGAGCTTTCCACGTTTGTTGTTGTCAATGACAGGCCAATGAAGTTTATCAACGGTCACTCGATTCCCGTTGATTGGGGTGATTTGCCTTTTTCAACCCCAGTTTCAACCTTTTCCGTCATCATCTATGGTGATTCCCGTTGGGGAGATAAAGTACATGAAAAGCTGGTAACACAGATGCTCAAATTCAAACCAAGCGTGGTTGTTCATCTCGGAGATATGGTTAACAATGGTTGCAATGAAAAAGATTGGGAAAAATTTTATTCCATAACTGCTCCGCTGAGACGAAAATGTTTTTTTCAAATCGTAAAAGGTAACCATGAAAAGCCAGACGAATGCTATGAAAAACACTTCAAATTACACAACTATTATGCGACTTTCGCTGGAATAAGATTCGTGTTCTTGGATCTGGATCTTGGCATAGACAGAGCGAAGAGTTTTCTCAAAAGAGTGTCGACGGATAAAACAATAGTTTTCATGCATTATCCCGTTTTTACAGCTGGTCCACATATGATTGATTCAATAGTTAAAAAGGCGAGAAAACTCCACGATCTCTTCAGAAAACTTGGGATAAAACTGATTTTTTCATCGCACGATCACAACTATCAGAAATTTAGAAAGGATGGTGTGCTTTATATCGTAACCGGTGGAGGTGGTGCCAGTTTGTACGATATCTTGAATCCTTTCGAACCACTCGAGTACCATAAAATACATCACTTTGTTCACCTTTTCTACAATGGAACTTGGATGGAGGGACGAGTTATCGATGAAAATTCCGATGTCATCGATACATTCAGTGTGTATTTTTAACAAAGCGTGTTAAAATTAAGTATACTGCTTTCACTAAAAATCCATCGTATTACAATTTTCAGCACAAGAGGAGGATCCAAAGTGATTAAGGGCAAAGTAATCATATTCTCCAATGAAAAATTGGTAGGCCTGTATTTCCGAAACCTCATCGAAGATCTTGGATATGAAATTTTGAGCATAGCTTTCAATCTGAAAGATTTTATAGAAGCCTTGAAACTATCAACTCCGGACTTTGTGTTGATAAATATTTCCAACGATTTCAAGGAAAGGGAAAAGTTAGAAGCCTTATTGAGAAAATTCGATTTACCGATCGTTTTTATCAATTCGGATCCGCATTTCATCAACACGTTGGCCACGAATAATGTCCTCAGTTACGTTTCAAAAGGGCCAAGCAAAGAAGAATTGAACAATACCATTATGGCTGCTATTAAAACTGGTGAGATCTACAAAAACCTGAAAAGAAGTTATGAACAATTACAAGAGAGATTGTTGGAAATCATAAATGTCATTGCTTTAATTGTTGAAAAACGAGATCTGTACACCGCAGGGCATCAACAAAGAGTTGCCAACCTCTCCAAAGCGATCTCAAAAAAGCTTGGAATGAGTGAGGAAGAGAGCAGGAACATATATACAGCTGGCCTTCTGCACGATGTGGGAAAAATCGTTATTCCCGCTGAAATACTTGCTAAACCAGCTCGTCTTTCGAAGGTGGAAATGGAACTCATGAAGACGCATTCAGTCGTCGGGTATGAGATCTTAAAAAACATAAGTTTCGAATATCCGATTGCTGAAATCGTTTTGCAACATCATGAAAGATTGGACGGTTCAGGATATCCATATGGTCTTAAGGGAAAGGAGATACTCTTTGAATCACAAATAATAGCGGTCGCCGATGTGGTGGAAGCCATATCGAATCATAGACCGTACAGGCCAGCCTTGGGAATAGATTACGCACTGAAAGAAATACGCTCGAAAAGAGGTGTGCTTTTTATCCCAGAAGTTGTCGATGCCTGCATCGAACTGTTTGAGAAAAAGCAATTCTCCTTCGATTCCACCCAAATTCATTGAAAACTCATTCCAATGACTATCGTTCCACTATCGATCGAACAGCTAACATAGTTTGTATCAATATTCGCAATTATGGCCTTTATGTTTTTACCGACTAACATGGTTGGTGGAGTTATATCAACAGCTAACAATTTGGATCTCGATAAAAAGTTACCGGACATCATGTTCGCTATTTCAGAGAGTGCACTGAGCTTCACGGAAAATTCTACATCCATTCCGGGCATGAGGGTTTTTACGATCTTATCGAAAGCTCCCTCATCGAACTCAACCGTGATGGTTCCCTTTTTATTCCCAGTCAATCCCACTATCGCGATTATTTGGCTTTCAACGATATGCTGGGAGCCTTGATATTCAACGGGACTAAAAGGCTCTATTCCAAACATTCTTAAACTTTCCTTCAATGCCTCATACAAATGCTGGGTCATTCTGCCTCCTCCTTGAACGCTGTATTCAATCTTATAACACCATGTGGAGTTTTAAAAACGATGTTGTAAATATTGACCTTGAAATTCACGAAATTCATTTCATCACCAGAAAATACACTTGGTGGTGCAAGCCTTATGCCACTTTTGAACTCGTTGTTCACAACAGTGACTGCATTACCGGTAACCATATTTCCAAATTCTCCCATACTAAACAATACATCATCACAGATATCTTCCACAGATTCACCGGTAATACTGTTGTAAATGCTTAATGCAACATCTTTGTCTATTCCCAAGAGTACACGTCCCGAGAGCTTGCCGGTGAACGGTACAATAACCGCTATTCCAGCAATACTGATGGAGTTCTCTTCAAGTTTTTCAAGTCCCCCTGGTTGTAAATCTTCATCTGTGAATTGTTTATAAACATCAACAAAAGTTTGAACAAACGTGGTCATCACTTTTTTAAACATTCTCTGATCATTCAAAAATATCCCTCCCAATTTGAGATTAGTTTTTTCAATCTTTCAAAATATTATCGATTGTCTCCACCAAGATATCTGGTTTGAAAGGCTTAGAGATGAAACGTTTAACTCCAAATTTTTTCGCTTCATTGATTAGATCATCATCTCCCATGGCACTCATCATTATGATCTTCACATCAATACCGTTTTCTGATAGGCTCTTCAAAGTCTGGATTCCATCCATAACTGGCATAGTGATATCCAAGGTTATGATATCTGGATTCAGTTCTCTAATCATTCTGAGTCCTTCTTCGCCATTTCTCGCATGTCCAACAACTTCATGGCTGGTATTGGCAAGCGCCCTATTGACCATCTTAAAAATAAAGGGGGAGTCGTCGATCACAAGTATTCTTGCCATAGTTTTCACCTCCACATTCAAAAAGTCAAAGAGAGGTTTTAAAGGCCTTCTTCCAATTCTTTATTTTTCTTATAACACAGTTCAACGAATCGATGATCTGATCTCTATCGAATGGTTTCATCAGATAATCATCTGCTCCTTTTTCAATGGCCTCTAAAACCCTATCGAGAGTTGAATTCCCCGTGATCATGATAACTTGGGTCAACTTATTTTTGTTTTTTATTATTTCGAGCAATTTAAACGTATTGATCTTTCCTGGCATGACTATATCCAACAAAATGATGTGAAATATCCTTTTTTCCACTAATTCTAATGCCTCGTCTGTGTTTCCAACATCAAAAATGTTTATTTCGGTGTTCTCCAAAGAAAGATACCTCTCTAAAGTATTCCTTAATGCTCTTCTAATAGCTGCATCATCATCGATTATCAGTAGGTCTATTTTCATTCCCATCAGCTCCTTTCGGGATTTTCAATACAATTTGAGTACCAAGATTCTTTTTCGAGCTAATTTCAACATTTATGTTATGCTCTTTACACACATCGCTCACTATCATCATCCCGTATCCCAACCCTGTTTCCGATTTCGTGGTGAAGAAGGGATCGAACATTTTTTTGAGCTCTCTTTCTGTCATCCCAATACCGTTATCTTCTATCGATACCCAAAATTCATTTTCCACATCTAAGATTTCTATTTCTATCAATCCTTTTTCACGGTCAGCACGTATTATCGCTTCGAAGGAGTTTTTTATAAGATTCATGAACATCAACACCAATTTCGAGAAATTTCCTTTTATTATGTGAGGATTCCAATTATCTGGAACGAAATTCACAGAACATATTCCATACATTTCCGATTTCAAATTATCGATCGCATTTTTTATCACAGCTATCAAATCGACATCTTTAAAATCTTTACTATCGTCGATTACAAAGCCTCTGAATATCTCATTTATCCTTTTCATTCTATCAAGGCTTTGAAGAATGTCACGGGTCAATTCGATTTGAAATTCATTAACCTCATGTTTTGAGGATAACTCGTCAAAGAGCAACTGTGTATTCAAGATAGCTGAAGAAAGAGGATTGTTTATTTCATGGAAAAACCCCACCAGAATTTTACCGATTAGCTCAAATCTCGAGGTGTTAACCGAGATTACACTTTTGTCGTTTTGAAAACCATCGAGAAAACGTTTTATTATCTTCGCAAAAGAAATAATCCATTCCACAATGAGGAAGTATTCTCGACGCTTATCAATCATATGGTACTTCAGAACTATTTCGTCGATTCTAAAACAAATTCCTTTATCATCGCTCGATGGGCAGAGGGTATCTGTTTCACTT
>DQYP01000184.1 GCA_011043375.1 Thermotogaceae bacterium
GAGTTGGCTCGTTTCCTTTTCAGTCGATTACTGCCTACCATCTTGATTACAGTTTCGTTACCATTTCAAAGAACATTTATTTATCTTCGTACCCTGTGGTAACGCAGGACGCACAACGCCACATAACAAAAAATATAGTGCATGCCGCAGAACGTCATTCACAGACTAGGATTTAGTATTTTTGAAAATATCGAAATCCAACAAACGTATTGAATAAAGTGCGGCACGCACCATATTCAAACCGTTAAATGCAATTTTAAAACTTTGTACTACAAACAAATAAAAGAACTAAAAGCAGAAAACTTTGTGTCAACAGGACGCATAGCCACAGGCTCAAAAAGAGGATTATTAACTTCTTCGCCTTTGGGTTCTTGCGTTGCTGTTGTAGCATACGATGTAACCACAAAGATTGGTGGACTTGCTCATGTAATGTTACCGGGCAAATCACCTAAAGGAAATAATAATAAATATGCAGAAAATGCCATCACTAATTTAATAGATGAATTAAAAAATTTGGGCGCTTCAAAAACAAACATTGAAATATGTCTTGTTGGCGGAGCAAATGTACTGAGAAAGAAAAATGATAGCATTGCCGACTATCTTATTAATAGTATTTTTGAAATTCTTAAAAAGAAAAAATTAAATGTAATAGCATCATCTTTGGGCGGATACGAAAGAAGAACTGCCACTTTGCATCTGAGTTCTGGAGTTGTTAACTTTACCATTGGTGATAGTGTTGAAAAAAAATTATATCAATTCACTAGTGTCCGGTTAAGAGTCCCATAATGATAATTGATTTTCATCGGACAGGTTTTTAATTAGGTTTCTATTGTTAAAAAGTTCTTTGATAGGGGTCTTTTCAAACAGAGTAAGACCCAATGTTTGAGCGAATGTGTACAGAGTTATTGCCAGATCTAATTTTTTCTTGGCGATTGCAATTAGCAAATAGGTGCAGGTTGCTATCCATATCTGGCAGGAAACGGCGTTTTGACTTGTTCCATAGAATGCCTTAATATGCAAATGCTGTTTGATCCATTTGAAGAAGAGTTCGATTTTCCAACGTTCCCGGTAGAGCTCTGCAATGGACAGGGCGGGAAGATCAAAATCTTTTGTCATAAATGGATAGACCGTATTTGTAGTATAGTCTTCGTAAATGACCAACCGAAATCTATCGGGATAAGATTTAGAGGATTTATACCCGGTCAGTTTCACTATCTGGTCACTTATCAAGCCTGCATCTTTGTCAACTTGTGCCGAGGAGATCACTTCACATCTAAGGTTATCCTTAGCTCTCATAACAAAGAATGCGCGAGCCTGAAAAAAAAGAGAATACAGCCGATGAAAATCAATGTATCCCTTATCCATGATATAATAAGATCCAGGCTCTATAGGCATCACATCCAGCAGGTTAACGTCATGAACAGAACCATCGGTAATGTCAATGAAAACAGGAATGGATCCCCGGAGGTCCAACAAGGTATGCATCTTTTCTGCACCCTTTTGATGATGGAATTTTGCCCAGGGATACAGACTAAGGCACAGGTCAATGGTTGTGCTGTCAAATGCATAGACCATATTATCCAGATCGACCCTGAAGTCGTTATCATCGATGTAGAGGGGCCTTGCCTGTTTGATCAGGATTTGAGCGAAATCAGCATAAATGCGTCAATTCCGTTTTTCATTGGCATCAGCAAAAGTAGATCTGGAAACTGGTTTGCTAAAGCCGGAGTGATACAGCTTTCCAGAGAAAGCAGTCAGACAGTTCTCAATATCACGAAGGCTTTCCCGACCAGTGAGTTGAGCAAAACTCATTACCAGGAAATGCTCCCGGCAAGTAAGTTTTCTTACTCGATAGTCGCCCTGATAATGATCAACGCACTTCTGGAACTCATATTCTGGCATAAACTTCATCAACTGTGCAAAGACTGTCTTTCCTGTATACATTTTCGCTCAAATAATGGAATGAGCGAAATTATGATTTCAAGTCGCAAAATTTTTAAAACGTTGTAAAATGCAGTATATTAATAATTTAAACGCCTATAAGCAAATCTTAACCGGACACTAGTGATATCAACTTACTACTGAGAAAATAACAGGAGAATAGCTAATGAAAAAAGATTTGAATAAAACCAAAGAACAACTTTCCTCTGAGCTGAACGACTTACGTAAAAAAAGTAAAGAGCGTGAAGAAATGCAAGAAGCAGCTTACCAACAATTGCAAGCCACCGAGCAGCAGCTTAGAGCAGCTAATAATCAGCTTGAAGCAAATAATCAACAATTATTAGCCATCGAGCAACAACTAAGAGCTGCAAATCAACAGCTTGTAGCAAGTGAACAGCAGTTAATAGCGGCAAATCAACTGTTAATTGCTAGTGAGTCTGAACTTAGAAAAGAAAAAAACTTTTCAGAAAGAATTGTTGAGACTGCAAGTGCCATAATTGTGGGACTTGATAAAGACTACATAATAAAACTCTTTAATAAAGGTGCGGAAGATATTACAGGCTATAAAAAAGCAGAAGTTATAGGGAAAGACTGGTTTAAGATATTTTTCCCAAAGGAGATATTAAACAAAATCAACAAAGTGTGGGAAGATGCCTGGGGAATTACATCCCATTCCTTTATAAATCCAATTCTATCTAAAGAAGGAAAAGAAATTATAGTTTCCTGGCAAACTACAGGGATGTATGAAAGTGAAGATGTCTCAAAGCATTTATTACTTTCTATTGGCGAAGATATCACCGAGCGTAAGGCAGCAGAAGATGAGATTACTAAACTTTCTAAAATAGTTGAAACTACAAGTCAGCACATTGTATTAACAAAAATTGATGGAACGGTAGTTTATGTAAATAAAGCATACCTTGATGTAAGCGGATATAAAGAAAGTGAAGTGATTGGTAGCTCCATGTTTGATTTTACAGCTGAGGAAAGCATAATGATACTTAAGGAAGAAACAATTCCACAGCTTCTATCTTCCGGGCACTGGCGGGGTGAGATGATTGTAAGAATTAAAGATGGAACAAAATTTCCGGCAAATCTGATCTGTTCACTTATAAAAAATAAAGATGGTGAACCTGAATACTTTGTTGCTATCTTCGATGACATCACCGAACGTAAGCAGGCTGAAGAAGCACTTAAAGAAAGCGAAGAAAAACATAAGTCAATTTTTGAAAATACGGGAACAGCAACAGTTATTATATCAAAGGATACAACTATTTTAATGGCTAATCTTGAATTTGTTAAACTGTCCGGATTTTCCAGGGAGGATATTGAAGGCAAGAAATCTTGGACTGACTTTACTGTTAAAGAAGATTTGGAAAGAATGAAAATTCAGCATAACCTAAGGAGACAAAATAAAGAAACAGCATTAAATAGCTATGAATTTAAATTTATTGATAGAGCAGGTAATATCAAAGATATTTATCTTACCGTTGGTATGATTCCCGGAACTCAAAATAGCGTGGCATCACTTCTGGATATTACTGAGCGCAAACGTGCAGAAAAAGAGCTAACAAAACTCTCAACAGCTGTTAAGCAAAGCCCTTCAGTTATTGCAATAACTAATACAAAAGGTAATTTGGAATATGTTAACCCTAAATTTACTGAGCTTACCGGATATACTTTAGAAGAAGCAAAGGGTCAAAACCCAAGAATCTTAAAATCAGGAGAGCAACCGGATGAGATGTATGCAGAATTATGGAAAACAATTTCTTCAGGAAAAGAATGGCGGGGAGAATTTCATAATAAAAAGAAAAATGGTGAATTGTTTTGGGAAAGCGCCTCTGTTTCACCCATATTCGATGAGCAAGGTAAAATCATCAATTATATAAAAGTAGCAGAAGATATTACGGAACGCAAACGCAACGAACAAATTCAAGAAATAATACATAATATCTCAAATACAGCCAATACAAGCCATAATATTGATGAATTTATTGAATTTATTAGAGAAGAACTGGGCACAATAATAGACACAGAAAACTTTTATGTTACGCTTTATGATGATAAAACAAAAATGATTTCATTACTATATCATCAAGACCAAGAAGATAAGTTAGAAGAATTTCCGCAGGGCAAAACCCTTACCAATTATGTTATAAAAACCAAAAAGCCCCTGCTGGCCACAAAAGCTGTTAAAGATAAACTTGTTAAATCGGGAGAGCTTGAACTATTAGGCAATGATTCGAAAGTCTGGCTCGGAATACCACTAATGATAAAAGAAAAAGTAATAGGAGCCTTTGCTATGCAAAGTTTTACCGATGAAAAGGTTTTTGACAAAACTGATATGCAGGTACTTGAGATTATATCGAATCAAATCAGTATTTCGCTTGAAAGAAAGAAAGCTGAGGAGGATTTAAAATCAGCTCTTGAGAAAGCACAGGAAAGCGACCGGTTAAAAAGTGCATTCCTCACGAATATGAGTCATGAGATTCGCACTCCCATGAATGGAATACTTGGCTTTACTGAATTATTAAAAGATTCTCATCTTACCGGAGATCAACAGAAAACCTACATTGAAATTATTAATAAAAGTGGCGAACGAATGCTTAATACAATTAATGATATTATTGACATTTCTAAAATTGAGGCAGGACAGGTTGAAGTTGTAAAATCTGAAGTATCAGTAAATAAAATGCTTGAAGAACAGTATGAATTTTTTAATTCTGAGGCTCAATCAAAAGGGCTTGAACTGATTTATAAACCCACGCTTACGGACAAGGAAGCTAACATTGTTACCGACAAACACAAATTGGATGGAATACTTACAAACCTGATAAAAAACGCTATTAAATATACCAAACATGGGAATATTTGTTTTGGATGTTCATTAAAAAAAGAGAGTAATTTTGAGGAACTGGAATTTTATGTAAAAGATACAGGAATAGGGATACCTTCAGATAGAATAGAAGCTATTTTTAACCGTTTCGAAAAAGCCGATATTGAAGATACACAAGTTTTTGAAGGCTCGGGCCTGGGGCTTGCAATTTCTAAATCTTATGTTGAAATGTTAGGGGGAAATATTCAGGTGTCTTCAAAAGAAGGTTCCGGTTCCACATTTACCTTTAGTATCCCATACATACAGCAAAGCATGAAAGAAACTGATACTAAAGGTGGCGTAAATAAAATTCAACAAGCACCCTTAAATAAATTATCTGTAATTGTTGCAGAAGATGATGAAATCAACCAATTGTTTTATAAAACTATTTTTAAAAACAAATTCAGAAATATAATTTTTACAACCAACGGAGCAGAAACAATTGAAGCGATAAAAAAGCATTCTGAGATTAATATTATACTTATGGATATAAAATTGCCAGATATGAGCGGTTATGACGCCACTTGTGAAATTCGAAAATTCAATCAGGATGTAGTTATAATTGCCCAAACAGCCTATGGGTTATCAGGCGACAAAGAAAAAGCAATTGAAGCAGGATGCGACGATTACATTGCAAAACCGATTAATAAAGGATTGCTTTTTGAAAAGATAATGCTTCATTTGTCAAAAAAAAGCATTTAACAATGTGTATAATTCATAAGGGGATCAAAGGTTTTCGAGCATTATCATCCGCATTAATTTTGGGTGGTAACTTGATAGGTTTGAAGCACGCAATCCCTTACGAAATCATACACTAGCCGTTATAATTCAGTGCTTGTGCGTTATGGCCAAAAAATAAAATGAGCAGGGCAGGAAGATCTATCAGGCTGGCTTTCGACTCGGCGCCCCTCAGGAGGGAATCAAAAGAAATTGTGTATGCAGGTAAGGTATTTCATTGACAGTTTGAAAATATAAGTGTTTTGTATGTGGATATATAGCTTGATC
>DQYP01000075.1 GCA_011043375.1 Thermotogaceae bacterium
ACTCTTATAGGGCTCACTATACACGGTTTTTGAATCCGCATTCAAAGTGGCTATCAGTATCGCGGATTTAACCTGGGCACTTGCTATTTTTGATTCGTACTCTATTCCGTGTAATCTTTTTCCTTTTATGCATATTGGGAGGTTGCTATCGTCGTTTCTTCCATATATAACGGCCCCCATTCTTCTCAGTGGTTCTACCACCCTCAACATTGGTCTTTTAGATAGTGAACCGTCGCCGTAGAGGACGAAAAAGGCATTCTCAACAGAGGAGAGATAACCCATCATCAACCTGGTGGTTGTTCCTGAATTACCACAATACATTGGCACTTCAGGAGATAGAATCCTACTGGTTGGTTTCACTTCGAACCTATTCCAATCTCCTTCTATGGCATGTCCAATATTTTCAAGAATCCTCAGTGTTGAAATGGTATCCGCTGCTTTCAATGGATTTTTGATCACGGATCTACCGGATGCGAGGGTTGAAAAGATCAATGCCCTGTGCGTGATGGATTTATCCGGTACAACCGTTATTCTCCCTCTCACTCTATTTGAAGGTGTTATCTTTACATCCAATTCAACCGCCTCCTGCGAGTTTCAGAAATTTCTCCCAGTCTTCGTGTTCAATAACTCTTTCGAGATCGTTCAAGGATTCTTTGAATTTTTCCAGTGAATTCAGCACGTTCTCTTTGTTGAATTTCAAAATCTCGAGTGACATATTTGGGTTCTGTCTTCCAACCCGTGTTGTCGATTGATACCCAGGCCCTGCCAGGGCGGAGTGGTCTTCACAGGTTAATCTCAACGCCAGGGATACAAGATACGTCATATGACTGGTGTATCCAAGGAGTTCATCATGGTTTTGTGGATCTATTTCATAGAACATAGCTTCTAATCTTTCAATTAGATCGATGGATTTTTTTAAATCCCCATCTAAAACTCCAACACCTTTGCAAACGCAGAATTTCCTTTGTTTAAACATCTCCTTATCCCAGCCATCCGGTCCCATTCTTTCATTGCCAGCTATCGGATGACCACCTATGAATCTCAAATTTCTTTTGTTTGCTGTATCCATGATAATTCCTTTGACACTACACACATCCATGAGGATATAGGATGATAGAAATTCCTCTCTTTCAAGCATTTTGATGCATTCACCTATCGGAATCGCAAGTATCAAGAAATCCAATCTTTCATCCTCTAAAATCTCACGCTGATCGTTGGCTACAATAGCCTTTGGAATTCTGTTTTTCAACAATTCAAGGGTTTCAGGATCTTTATCGTAAATTACCAAATCCACATCATCGGTTTCTGACAGTTTCAAGGCAATTGAACCGCCTATCTGTCCACAACCGATTATTCCAACCATCATACCAACATTACCTCCAAAACGGTCTCCAATTTCTTTATCTCTTCGACCATCTGTTTGAATTCCTCGAAATTCAAGCTTTGTTTGCCATCTGATAAAGCCTTCTCTGGCGTTGGATGGACTTCAACCATTATTCCATGCGATCCAACGGCAATTGAGGCTCTCGCGAGTGGTAAAATTATATCCCTTCTACCGGTCGAATGACTCAAATCAATGATTATTGGTAAATGAGATAGGTTCCTTATTAAGGCAACTGCCGCTATATCCAGGGTGTTTCTCGTGTATTTTTCAAACGTTCTTATACCACGTTCGCAGAGGATAATATTCTTGTTTCCTTCGTTTGCTATGTACTCCGCCGACAGTAAAAATTCCTCTATGGTTGACATGAATCCCCTTTTCAACAAGATCGGTTTTTGAGATTTGCCAGCAGCTTGGAGTAGCCTGAAATTCTGTGCATTTCTTGCACCTATTTGTAGAATATCCGCATATTTTTCAACCAAGCTCACTTCGCTGTCACTCATGACCTCCGTTACAACTCGCATGTTGTATCTGTCGGCGGCTTCACGTAGGTATTCGAGCCCTTTTACCCCAAGTCCCATGAACGAATAAGGTGAAGTCCGGGGTTTGAACGCACCTCCTCTCAAAAACTTGATACCGAGAGAACTGAGAAAATCGGCGATCTCCAAGATCATCTCTCGGGATTCCACGGCACATGGACCCGCTATGATACTGAAAAAACCATTTCCGATCTTTTCACCGTTGATCTCGACAATCGTTGGCTCTGGATTGAATTCTTTCGAAACTATCTTATATGGTTTGAGAACTTGAATAACCTCTTCAACACATTCCAGAGATTCGAATGCACCTTTGTATGCATATCTATCGTCGCCTATTATTCCGACTATGGTTCTCTCGCTACCCTTTGAGATGTGAACTTTGAATCCCATATCCTCAGCGAGTTTTGTGACCTTCTTGAGATCATTTTCGTCGGAATTTCTCTTTAAAACAATGATCATTGATTTACACCCCCCTTGAAATTGAAATTTTTTTTTGAGGAGATATCTGGTCTGAGATCTTTCGCCCTTCTCAAATAGACATGGTTTACCCTGAAATCCGAATTCACATTGTAATGAATCAAGACCCTTATGATTCTCGGTGGAGAATCTTCAAATGATGCCTCCAAGAGACACATCAAAGGAGTTTCAGAAAGGCCGAATTTTTTTCTTGCTGCTGTGGCAGGATTGTAAGATCTTATGTCGGAAGTCACAGAAAATATCATACTCACGATTTTGTGGGTTATAAGCTCATTTCTTTCGAAAATAGCCTGTAAAAGCTCCATCACGGCATTCTCAACATCTTCTTTGGAATCTTTTTCAATACTTATTGCACCTCTTATACCTATCACCAATATCAAGCACCCCCCTTAGAATTGGAATTTTTTTATAAATAAAAAAAGGCCTCCGGTTCTGCCCGGAGGCCCTTGCAATTTTTTCTCCCTTCCGGGCAGATTACCAAAAAGGCGTCTGCCCGGAAGGATCACTTCACGGGTAGACGCCCCAAGTAAAATAATAATATTCAAATTCAGATGATTTCATTCTTGTGTTATGCATACACCTTAAATTTTCCACAATAGAACCACCCATTTTTATTTGAGATACATTATACACCCATTGGTGATTTTAGGCAAATTTTTCAAAGCAATTCGAAATACTCTAACCTCGTACCTTTTTGAATTTGTATCTTTCAACGATCATCCAAATTTCATCGCCATCTATTCCAAACTCCACATTTATTCTTCTCCCAGAGGAGATTGTATTGAAAATGAAGAGATTGTTTTCTTCTTTTTCGAAAAACAGAGGCATGGAAAATTCCGAAAACTTATCTTTGTATTCAACAAACAAATTATCACCTTTTTTATTCACGTAATAAGTCATTGTTTTTTTGTAAGTTTCATATTTACCCTCAAGTTTTTTGAGAATATTTTCATATTTCAAAAATGGTAGTTTTTCGGGGCTACCATTCAGTAGCAACGAAAGCGCATACATCCCAATATAGGAGGGTGAATAGCCTGCGACATTACTCAATACAATTGTACCAATCTTCTCTTCAGGGATATAGGCAGCGTAGGTATTGTGGGTTAGGACGGAACCTCCATGGCCGATGAGTTTCCTATTTAAAAAATTCGGGTGTATCATCCAACCATAACCGTATGAATCATTTCCAAAGGTATGATAGGGAAGTCTTATATGACATTTTTCCATCAACTCGATGTTTTCCTCTTTGAGGATCTTCTTGCCTTTGTAAACACCGCGATTGATCATCATTGATATGTATTTTGATAGATCTTCAACACAGCTAACTATACCTCCATCTGAAGTTATGCCAAGTATGGGTTTTCTCGAAATCAAATTCCCATTTTTATCATGTACATAATGCGTCGCGATGTCTCTTTCTTTCAAAATTTCTTCATCACAGAATTTTGTTCTTTCCATTTCCAGTGGTTCAAAGATCTCTTTTTTCACAAATTCTTTGTAGTCAATGCCTAAAACCTTTGAAATTATTAATCCTAATAATACGTAACCTTCGTTGAGATAAAAAAATCGTTCACCCGGTTTTGAAACAACCCAGTCTTCATAGTCTTTCATAAACGATATGACATCCTCCGGATTCGATATTGGAAGCCAGTTTTCTGAGACTTCGAAGTATCCTCTGATATAAGCTTCCGCATAGGCAAGAGCAGGTATTCCAGAGGAATGAGTTAGTAAATGATGGATTGTAACTGGCACACCTTTAACATTTAGATCTATTGGCAGGTATTTGCCAACAGGATCATCGAGTGAAAGTTTCCCATTTTCATGAAGTTTCATAATCGAAAGAGCCGTGAAAGACTTTGTTACGGAACCTATATGAAAAAGGGTTTTTGGAGTTACAGCGTTTGCACTATCGACATCTCTAAACCCAAATCCTTTTGAATAAAACAGTTCACCATCTTTCAAAAGTCCAAAAGCTATCCCAGGAATCTTAGTTTGGGACATCTTTTCTAAAATAAAACTTTCCAAATTTCGAACAAACTGCATTTTCAACACTCCTTTTTTATATTATTTAGGGGCTTTTCTATATCCCAGTCATATCATTCCGACGAATAAACACTCTCACTATCTTCATCTTCCAGAAAGTCCGGAATGAATCCTTTGAACTGGGCTTTGTAGAGGCTGTAATAGTATCCTTGTTTTTTCAAAAGTTCTTCGTGCGTTCCACGTTCAACTATTCCATCTTTTGTTATTACTATTATTTCGTCAGCATTTTTAATTGTAGATAATCTGTGAGCGACGACAAGGGTTGTTCTTCCTTTTGAAAGCTCTTCAAGTGATTGCTGTATCATCAATTCTGTCTCATTATCCAGTGAAGATGTGGCTTCATCAAGTATGAGTATGGGAGGATTTTTCAAAAATACTCTTGCTATTGCTATTCTCTGTTTTTGGCCTCCCGATAACCTTATGCCTCTTTCACCAACATAAGTATCATAGCCATTTTCAAGAGACA
This sequence comes from Thermotogaceae bacterium, assembly GCA_011043375.1. Lineage (GTDB taxonomy): Bacteria > Thermotogota > Thermotogae > B21-G9 > HyVt-16 > HyVt-16. The sequence continues at coordinate 4,907 of DQYP01000075.1, forward strand.
TTATAAAATCATGAATTCTTGCTTTTTTAGCAGCTTCGATTATCTCTTCATCGGTTGCATCGGGTTTTCCATATGCTATGTTTTCTTTTATAGTGCCTGCAAAGAGAAAGACGTCCTGCTGAACAATTCCAATGTTCCTTCGAAGTGATTTCAAAGTAACATCTTTTATGTTTATCCCATCAATCAGTATCTCGCCTTCCAGGACATCGTAAAATCTCGGTATCAGATGACACAGAGTTGTTTTTCCAGCACCGGAGGGGCCAACGAGTGCGAGTGTTTTGCCCGCTGGAATTTTAAGGTTTATATTCCGCAGAACTTCATTCCCATCGTCATAGGAAAACGATACATTTCGAAATTCTATATTGCCTTCCACATTTTTAATTTCGATTGCATTTTCTTTTTCTGTTATTTCCGGGTTCATATCCATTATTTCTATAAATCTCTTGAAACCAGCCATACCTGCTTCAAACTGCTGAGTGAATATCATCAACCTGCGAATTGGTTGAAGGAAAAGCTCAACGTATAGGAAATAAGCCACCAACGAACCGGGAGTTATAATCCTTTTTATAGTCAAATAACCCCCAATAAGCAAAACGGTTAATTTTAGAGAGTTAGTGAGAAAATCTATCCCACTGAACATTTCTGCCATAGCTTTGAATGCCATTTTTCTTGCTGCTACAAACCTTTGATTTCCAATGTCGAATTTCTCTCTTTCGAGATCTTCGTTTGTAAAAGATTGCGTTATCCGTATACCTGAAATACTGTTTTCGAGTCGTGCGTTAACTTCTGCGATTTTACGCCTTTCTTCCATAAAAGCTTTTGACATCTTTTTTCTCTTTTGCATGCCAAACCAAACTATAAATGGAAG
>DQYP01000186.1 GCA_011043375.1 Thermotogaceae bacterium
GTTCTTTGAAAGTCATGGTTGTTTGTTTTTTTGGTTTTACACTTTAAAACTATAAATCAACCGTGACTTTCTTTTATTTATTTTACTTATCCAATTTTACAGAAACAAAGTTACGTAGCGAAAAAAGGAGGGAGTTCTTTAAAAAACCTGCATTCTTATTTTCTGAAAAACCTACATTGCTATTTTCTGTTTTTCATGCATTCTTATTTTCCGAAAAACCTGCATTGTTATTTTCCGTTTACAATTGCCAAAAGATTCTTAACTTTATATAGTAAACAAAACAATAAAAAGAACGGATACCGGTAAGATTACACGGCCCTCGTAGCTCTCAGCCCACCTTCGCTGTAGCTACGGTGGCCTGGCAAAAAGTGAGCCATCCCGATGACTCGGGACAGCCAACTAATCATACCGCTGAAACGTTGGCGTTCATTGAATCAAAACAACTAAAATCAATAATTTACAGATAAATGAAACTGAATAAAAAAAGCATTATTATAACTTTACTTTTAACTGGATTATATTCATTTACTTTCTCACAAAACAAAGAGCTTCTCAAAAATCAATTTGATTTTGCGCAGGAGACAAAAGGATTTCTGGAAGGTTTTAACCAAAATCTTGGACAAAACGATTTTGAATATCACAGTCTCCGAAGAGATATAACAGAATCTTTACTTACCCGAAGTTCAGATGGATTGATGGCCATAGAATGGGAAACACAACCTGTCCCAGAAAATTACAAAGAGAAGAATGCCTCATTTGTATGGCTCGCAGCTATTGACCTAACTGATAAAACCAATCGATTTGATGTTTTTGTCAACGATATAAAGAAGTTTGAGATTATATCCAGTAAAAAAACGGAATGGGAAATTGAAAGCAATGATGGAGGAAAGCTTAAATTCCTTATGTTTTCAAAGGATCAGCATGGTGATGCCCATGGATATATGTTGCTTAGCGCACCAAATGAATGGATAACACCCGGTAAGCCTTTAAAAATAAAGATTGTTGGACAAAGCAATAATGAGAACACTTGGATTATTGTATATAAAGCGAAGGACAATATATCTTATTTATCAAATGCGTCACAATACGAAACCTGGATGGATGTCAGTTGTGAACCACAAAAAGGAGCTTATACCTTTAAGGTAGAAGCTCCAGCTTATATGGTGGGAAGTCCTATTGAAATTGAATTTGGAGGCACGCAAGCCAAACTCGTATTAAAAGAGCATAATGGTGAAGCAACAGCAAGTGCTATCTTTGAAAACTTCAGCAATCATCACTTGCTTATTCGCGATGGAAAGAATCGTATTATCGACATTGAAGATATAGAACAAGAGACATCGAAGCAAATCATTCTTGCCAAATCATTATTGAAGATTGAATCAAGTAAGAAAGAGGATGTCATTAATATTAGTAGCAGAAGAATATATACTCCCAACACTGTTAAAAACTTATTGGGCTTGGTTCAATCAGATTTAAGCATCAGTACCATATACCTTATGAATTCCAGTCATCAGGATATTGCCTGGATGGATAGCCCAGAAAAATGTGTGCTTGAAAGAGATACAATGCTAATTACTCCACTGATTAATTCTTTGGAAGAAAAACCCTATCTGCGATTCGATCTTGAAGATGCTTTGATGATTAAGGAGTATATTGAAAGGCATCCTGAAAAGAGAGAACTTATCGGACAATTATTAAATAATGGAACCCTATCATGTGGATCAACTTTCATTCAACCCTATGAAGAAATGTACTCCGGAGAAGCTCTGGCTCGACAGTTTTATTTAGGTGCCAAATGGTTAAAAGATGAATTTGATTATAAAGCCGATACCTATTGGAATGTAGATGTTCCTGGTCGTACACTGCAAATGCCACAAATTATGAAAAAGGCAGGGACAAATTACATGATGATCAGCAGACATGAAAGAGGTATATTTTATTGGGAAAGCCCAGATGGTTCATCAGTCTTAACCTTTTCTCCAGGGCATTATTATGATGGATTTGTTCCATTACAAAAAGATTTCTTTGAAGCTGCTGAATATATTGCTTCCAGTACTTTGGACTGGGAAAAATATTTTTCATCCAATACAAATCAGCCCATCATACCGATATTGTCAAGTGCGGATATGAGCCCAGTACACGACTATAGTCCTATCATTAACCAATGGGAAAGCATTAAAGATCTTGAAACATCACCCGGAGAAATTGTTCTAGCCAAATTACCCAAGTTCAAAATTGTTACCAGTTCTGAATTTATGAAAGCTTTTGAAACTGCTGCAACCAACATTCCATCCATTAAAGGTGAACGCCCTGCAGTGTGGCTTTACATCCATGGTCCAGGCCATCAAAAAGCGATAAAAGCAAGTCGACATGGTGATATCATGTTAACCATGGCTGAAAAATTTGCCACGATGGATGCTTTGGCACAAAACAGCTTTGCATATTATCCGCAGCAAAGACTTCATAATGCATGGGAAGCAAAAATTTTTCCTGATCATGGATGGGGAGGAAAATATGGCCATATCACCGATGATTTATTTAGAAGAAAATTTGAATTTGCACAGAGCGAAGCAAAACAAATTATTGAAAATGCAACAAAATCGTTGGCAGGAAACATCAAAACTAAAGAAAATGCGGGAACTCCCATTGTAGTTTTTAATAGCCTAAGCTGGGATAGAGATGACATTATCCAATGTACACTCCAATTTGATAAAGGCAAAGTCATTGACTTTACTATACAGGATGCAAATAATAAAACCGTTGCATACCAAAAGGAAAAAACAGAGCGGTATGCTGATAACACCCTAAAATCAGTTGATATATCTTTTATCGCCAATGATATCCCATCTCTGGGCTATGCAACATTCTATGCAAGGCCAGTACAAATAAAATCAAAGGAAAAGGAAAACATGCATGATCATTCTTTTGAAAATGACTTTTACATGCTTGAATTCTCTGACGGTGGATTATCAAGTATTTATGATAAAGAACTTGAAGTAGAATTATTAAATACGGAGAAATTCAAAGGAGGGGAAGTTTTCACAATGAAATCTGAAGGCAATGGCGCAGGTGAATTCGATGATGTTCAAAAACCAAGTATGGAAGATTTTGACAAAGCAAGTAATTACCCATCCAAATGGGAGCTTGTATCAAACGGACCTGTATTTACTTCTTACAAGATGCGCCAAAAAATACGTCATGCAGTTGTAGAAGAAACCATCACGATATATAACTTCATAAAGAAGATTGATTTTGAAGTGGAATTATTAAACTGGGAAGGTGTTTTGTATCGTGAATATAGAATGGCAATGCCCCTGAATATGGAAAATGCACAGGTAGCCTACGAAGTACCTTATGGCGTAGCTGAAGTAGGCAAAGATGAAATTGATGGTGCGGCAGGAGAACGATACCTGACACCAGCAGCAGATATTCATCCCCGGGGAATTGAAAACTGGATAGGTGCAAGTAATGGCGAGTTTGGTGTTACACTTAGTTCCTCGGTAGCTGTTGCCGATTATATTGACCCAACAGATAATCCCGTTGATTATACCATATTGCAGCCCTTATTGCTGGCATCCAGAAAAAGCTGTCATTGGATTGGAAACGAATATCTTCAAACAGGCAATCACTACTTTTTTTTCTCCCTGACCTCACATCAACCAGGATGGCAAAATGGTTTCCGATTTGGCAAACAAGCCAATGAAAAACTTGTAACAGTGGTAAATCCTCCTCATTTTAAGAAGGCATACCTGCCTGAAATCAATAGTTTTTTCAGCCTTGATACTGAAAATGCCATCGTATCTGCAATTAAGAAAAGTGATGATGACGATGCAATAGTTATAAGATTATATGATATGTTGGGGGAAAAGAGCAATCTCAATCTTAAGTTGGATAGCAATCTTAATATAGATAAGGCTTTTCATACTTCTCTGATTGAGGATAATCTTTTTCAACAGCCGAATTTTGAAAATATTATACCAATTAATTTGGAAAGTTATTCCATAGAAACGTTTAGAATTTTTATAAATAATAACATGACTAAAAAGGAATAAAAATCATCATTAAACAACAACGAAACGCCAACAAAAAATATAGTCCATTTGGCAGATAATGCTAAAATGAAGATAATAGCAATAATTGCGTATTCTTGCGATTCCAGACACTCAGTCCTGACTTAACCGGACACCTTGTCCTGATTAAACCGGACACCCAGTCCTGCGCAAAGCGGACAGGTTTTTCATCTCTCTTTTTCGCATAAATATTTCCTCTAAATTAATCGATTTTATATGTTTTTCTCATTGATACTTCACTTTTAAGTTCTATTCGATGGGAACTATGGACGATTCGATCGAGAACTGAGTCAGCAATGGTAGGGTCGCCAATTACATCATGCCACTGACTCACAGGCAAATGTGATGCTATTATGGTTGATTTTCTTCCGTGTCTGTCTTCAATTATTTCCAATAGCATCAACCTTTGATTGCCATCCAGTGGTTTGAGTCCAAAATCATCCAGGATCAACAGATCCATTTTTTCGATCTTGCTGATCTCTTTAATATAGCTTCCATCAGCCTTCGCTATCTTTAATTCATCAAACAACTTGATACAGTTTTTGTATAGTACTTTGTATCCATGTTGGCATCCCAGATGGCCTAAGGATGAGGCTATCCATGATTTTCCAGAACCGGCAGAACCACTGAAAATGATATTTTGATTTTTGGTAATCCAGTCACATGAAGAAAGCCTCAATAGCTGATTTTTGTCGAGATTTCTTTTAGCTGAAAAATCGATTTCCTCAAAGCTTGCGCGATACCGGAACCGGGCGTTTTTTATCAACCCCTGCAGTCTTCGGTTATACCTGTCATCCCATTCGGCTTGTACCAGGTGGGCGATTACTTCATCGGTAGTAAACTCCCGATTTACGCCAGTTTCTGTCATCTCCCGATATGCCCTGACAAAACCGGTAAACCGCATTTCTTCGAGTTTTTGCATTGTTACTGTGTGATTCATAAGATCTTCTTTTTTATTGGATTAGTGATTATCTGTTTATTTGTAATTCTCTTTTCCCCTTATATTCTCATGAAAGGGTAGTTTCATATTGCCAGGATCTTCATCTTCTATCTTGTAGGTTCTGTTTTTCAATGAGTTGGCTATAAATCGTTGGGATATGCTATTGATCTCAATGGCTTTTTTACAGACAAGCTGCATGGCTTGATCATCATATTTCTTTCCCAGATTCAGTACCCCCAGGCATGCCTTGAAAGCCTGCTGCGGATGCTCCCTCTTATCCAGCATTAATTGTATAAACTCTTTTACTGATCCTCCCATCTTCTCTGCCCAGGAGATCAATCTGTGAGGATTCCATCCAGCGACTAGCTGATGATCCTGCGGCATGTGCTCCTTTATTGTTGTGTGCCAGTAGGGTCTACGATCCCTTTGATGGAAGGCAATACGAACATTGTCTTTAAATATCTCTACCACCCTGCTGGTATAGATGGTCTTTACCTTTATGCCAGTATATTGATAAGCAACACTGTAGTAATGGATATACCCCAAAAAACCGGACGGCAAGTTAAGCTACAATAAAAGTAGTAAATTGCCATGATGAAAAAACAGAGAAATTATTATGATCGGGAGTTCAAGCAAAAAGCAGTTGAGCTTTCGTATGCACGAGGCAATGCAAGA
>DQYP01000005.1 GCA_011043375.1 Thermotogaceae bacterium
GCCAGAGATGCTGCAATCTTAAACGCCAGAGAGCAACTCTTAGAAACCATCAAAGGAATACAAGTATCCTCGAATAAAACCCTTGGAGAAATGATGTTAGAGGATTACGTCATTGATAAGAACATACGGGGCTTTTTATTAGGAGCAAAGGTGATAAATGAAAGTTGGGACGCTGAGAATGATACCTATACAGTTGAAATGGCCATCAACCTTATTGGAACCAATGGGTTGATGGGAGAATTGAATGCTTTGAACAAATTACGTGCCAATATTCTTGGAATCTCAAAAGATTCGAGCATCAATCTACGATACATAGATAGATACGGATTCACGGATTCTCTAATATATGCAGAAGGTTATGGGCTTGCCAAACCCTCAAAATACAAAGCAATTTCCATTCAAAACGCTCGTAGAGCAGCAATCGCAGAAGCACAAAAAGAATTACTCGCAACACTAAAAGGTATTTCAATAGTAGGTAACACATTTGTTAGCAACCACATGATTGTGGAAGCAAAAATAAGAGAATACTTGAATGGAATACTAAGAGGTGCGGAGATCATAGAAGAAAAGTTGATCGCACCACCCACTGAGAAAGATTTTGGGCTCTATAAGGTGAAAATGGCAGTTAGATGGGATCAGAGGATTGGACTTCAAAGAGAATTGGCTGATATACTCAAAGATCTAAGGCCCGGTGAAATATACATTGGGTGTTCCTCAATAAAGAAAGAAAATTTAACAAAGATTTACACAGGATTGATCATAGATGCAAGCGGATTCGGATTGAAACCAACCTTGTTTCCTGAGATATTGACAGAAGATGGCAAAAGGCTGTATTCTTTCGATGTTGTGGAGGATGAATACAGAAGAAAGTATTCCATAGTTGAATATCATAGAACCCTTGCAGAAGCCTTACAAAGTAACAGGGTGGGTGATAACCCGCTGATAATCGGTGCAAAAAACGTGAAGAATGGTTTTGAAATAATAATAGACAGCGATGTTTTGAACGAAATCATGAAATCTTCAAAAATATACGATTTCTTGAAAGAAGGTAAAGTTGTGATAGTTGGAGGATAATCTAATCGAGCTCAAATTTGGAAATTTTTGAAAACAGGTGGAGGATTGAAAGCAGGTCCTCCACTTTTTAATTGTGATAAAATTAATTTAGTTTCCAAAAAATGAAGGTGAAAGCATGATAGCGAGTTCCGGTTTCAGAAAATACATAGTTATAACTGGAAAGAGAAATGTCGGTAAATCCTCTTTGATGAATGCCCTGATAGGTCAAAACATCTCTATTGTAAGCGATGTTGCGGGTACAACCACAGATCCCGTTTTTAAAAGTATGGAGCTATCTCCCTTAGGGCCTGTAACTTTCGTTGATACACCTGGACTTGACGATGTTGGGAAACTTGGAAAGCTCAGAGTTGAAAGAGCGAAAAAAATTTTTTATAGAGCGGATGTAGGAGTTTTAGTTGTGGATAGCGAGCCTTCGTCTTACGAAGATCAAGTGATCTTCATCTTCAAAGAAATGGAGATTCCATTCATAGTGGTCGTGAATAAATCGGATATCCTTGGTAAAGATGCCGAGAAATTATCCAAGATTTATCAAAACAAATACGGAGTTAGAACGCTTAGCGTATCTGCAAAGGAAAAAAGTGGTTTAGATAAGATAGGGCAAATCTTGAAAGATATCTTACCAAATGACGAAGAGATCCCTTTCATTTCCGACTTGGTAGACGGTGGAGATCTTGTAGTAATGGTTGTACCAATTGATTTAGGGGCACCGAAGGGCAGATTGATAATGCCACAAGTGCACGCAATAAGGGAAACCATAGACAAAGAAGCGTTGGCACTTGTTGTGAAAGAGAGAGAGTTGAGATTCGCCATAGAAAACATTGGTATAAAGCCAAAGTTGGTCGTTACCGATTCACAGAGTGTGATGAAAGTGGTATCCGATGTACCTGAAGATGTGAATTTAACTACATTCTCAATACTAGAAGCACGGTATAGAGGAGATTTGGAATATTTCATAGAGAGCGTTGAAGCAGTGGAAAATCTCGAAGATGGCGACAAAGTTATGATAATGGAAGGCTGCACACATAGACCTTTAACAGAAGATATAGGACGTGTTAAAATCCCGCGTTGGCTCGTTAATCACACAGGGGCAAAGATAGATTTTAAAATCTGGGCTGGCGTAGATTTTCCTGAATTCGAGGAGTTCGATGGAGTAAAGTTGATAATACATTGTGGAGGCTGTGTCATGAATAGAAACTCAATGATGAGAAGAGTGAGAATGTCTAAGAGACTCAGTATTCCAATGACAAATTACGGTGTCATCATATCTTACATGCATGGCGTTCTTGAAAGAGCCACGAGGATCTTCTTCAAGGAGGCTACCAATTGAGAATAGAGAAAGATTATTTGGGTGAACTTGAAATTGAGGATGATGTCTATTACGGTATCCATACAAAAAGAGCTCTTTTAAATTTTCCAAAAACTTCTGAGAAATTCGACGAAAAATTTATATGGGCATACTTCATGGTGAAAAAAGCCTGTGCACTTTTAAATAACGAATTAGGTTATCTTAAAAGTGAAATGACAAATGCGATCATCAGAGCATGTGATGAATGGAGAGACTTATCTGCGCATGTGGTTGTTGATCCATTGACTGGTGGAGCTGGAACATCTATAAATATGAATATCAACGAGGTGATAGCAAATCGTGCAACTGAACTACTCGGTGGTAAAAAAGGTGAGTACATCGTTGACCCACTCGAACATGTTAATCTCCATCAATCCACAAATGATACCTTCCCAACAGCCGGTAAAATCGCTGTTATTGTGAGATTGAGAGAATTGATTGATAAAGTGATAAAATTGCAAGATGTGATTCAAATGAAGGAAAAGGAGTTCTATGCAATTAGAAAACCCGGAAGAACGCAATTGATGGATGGCCCTCCGATAATGCTCGGTCAGGAGTTTGGAGCATTTGCAGAAGCACTTGCACGCGATAGGTGGAGGCTTTACAAAGTGGAAGAACGAATAAGGAGTGTGAATATGGGTGGCACTGCAATCGGAACCGGAATTGGTGCACCAAAGAAATATATATTGAAAATCGTTGACAAGATCAGAGACGTATCGAATGTAAAGATAGCAAAAGCAGAGAATCTGATTGATGCAACTCAAAATATGGATGTATTCGCCGAGGTTCATGGATTATTGAAATCTTTGGCCGTCAACATATACAAGATATCCAACGATTTGAGATTGCTTGGTAGCGGTCCAAACACAGCCATTGGAGAGATAACACTTCCGATGGTTCAAGTGGGGAGTTCTATAATGCCTGGAAAGATAAACCCTGTTGTATTAGAATATTCATTACAATTAGCACATGTTGTGTTTGGGAATGACATCATTATAAATCATGCATGCTCGATGGGAAACCTTGAATTGAATCAATTCACCCCCTTGATAATTCATACTACACTAAAATCTTTGAATTTATTGAAAAACGCATGCGAAGCATTGATTAAATATATTGAAAAAATAAAAGCGAATACGAGCAGATGTGAAGAACATCTAAAAAACTCGGTTGCTAATTTGACACCTTTGATAAACCTCTTTGGGTATGAGAAAGTATCCAATTCCATTAAAAAATCCAATTGGGATCTCTATAAAGCACTGGAAATACTCGCCAATGATCTGGGAATTGCCAAAGACGAACTACTAGAAAAACTCAACTTGAAAAAGATGTCTGGGTTAGGATATAGTATGTAAGTTCAATGTGCTAAAATTGTAAGCGTGAGAAAATGGATAGTGTTAACTAGTAGTGGTGATGATATTCGATAAATCGGAAACAGCAGATGAATATTATTGAAGTCTTTGAAAAGTCTAAAAGATAATAGCAAGTGGAGATAAGATCCCTCACATACGTTCGGGATGACATTTCTCTTATTTTGTTATGTTGTCGTTCCGATGATATTTTTCTTGTTTTTACCGTTCCGATGACTTTTTGTTTTTGTCATTCCGAGAAACGATAGTGACGAGGAATCTTATTCTAACAAGCAATAAGTTTTTTATATCAATACTCTTAGCTAACAGAATCAAGGTATTGTGGAGATGTCCCCTATTTAAAGAATAATGATTTTTGATAGATTTCAATACTTTTAGTTAACAGAATCAGAAAATGAAAAGGGGGATTAAATATGCAGAAAGTTACATTTGGATTGATCTTTGGTAATAGGAATTTCTTCCCTGATAAGCTCGTGGAAAACGCTCGAAGGGAAATGATCCAACTCCTTGAAAATGAAGGCTTCGAAATTGTAACGTTATCGGAAAAAGACACTAAATTAGGTGCCGTCGAGACATGGCAAGATGCAAAGAAATGCGCGGATCTGTTTAAAAAGAATGGAGATAAAATCGATGGAATCATAGTTACATTACCAAACTTCGGTGATGAAAGAGGTGTCGCTGATAGTATAAGATTTAGTGGTCTGGATGTACCGGTTTTGATCCACGCCTATCCCGATAATTTAAATAAGTTCGATCCGGAAAACAGGCGTGATAGTTTCTGCGGCAAGATCTCCGTTTGCAACAATCTGGTGCAATACAACATACCTTTCACATTAACCACTTCACATACGGTTGACCCTAAGAGTGAAGAGTTTAAGAGTGACTTGAGAAAGTTCGCAGGCATTTGTAGAGTGGTTAAAGGTATGCGTAACGTAAGAGTTGGAGCGATAGGTACAAGACCGAACGCTTTCAACACCGTTAGATATTCTGAGAAAATATTGGAGGATTATGGTATATCCGTACAAACGATCGATCTTTCTGAGATATTTGGACTCATGAATAAGTTGAGCGATGAAGATAGTAAAGTGGTTGAAAAATTGGAAGAGATAAAATCGTACATCAACATCAATGGCGTACCAGACAAATCACTGAGAAAAATAGCTAAATTTGGAATAATCGTCGATGATTGGATAAAAGAGAACGATATAGTGGCCACGGCTATACAATGTTGGACCTCCATACAGCAGAATATGGGGATAATGCCATGTACGATCATGAGTATGCTCAGCAACTCATTCATTCCAAGTGCCTGTGAGGTTGACATAACAGGTGCCTTATCAATGTATGCTCTGCAATTAGCTTCACAAAGTCCTTCTGCAATCGTAGATTGGAACAACAACTATGGTGATAATCCTGATAAAACTGTGCTATTCCACTGTAGCAATTTTCCAGTGTCTCTGATGGAAGATCCAAAGATGGGATATGGAGATATAATTTCAGGTACCGTTGGAGTTGAAAATGCTTATGGAACATGTGTAGGAAAAATCAAGAAAGGACCTCTGACTTTTGCAAGGTTGACCACGGACGATTCATATGGCGTTATGAGAGCATATGTGGGTGAAGGTGAAATTACCGATGAGACCTTGAATACTTTTGGCGGATATGGTGTTGCTAAGATAAATGATCTTCAAAAACTCTTAAAATTCATATGTCAGAATGGTTTCGAACACCATGTGGCTATAAATCTATCGAAGACAGCGGAGATTCTGAGTGAAGCATTCACAAAATATTTAGGAATAGATACATACTTGCATAGTTGAATTTATACTTATCCAATTGTGGTATAATTTTACAGAATTCAAGCCAGAAAGCTCATCACTTTCAAGACATTGGGA
>DQYP01000059.1 GCA_011043375.1 Thermotogaceae bacterium
CAGCGAAAGCAATGACGAGTATAGCAGAACAAATAGAAGAGATGACGAATGCAGTAAAACAACAAGCAGATTCGAGTCAAAGTGTGAGTAGTTTGAGTGAAGAGTTAAGTGCGATTGCGGAGAATTTGGTTGAACAGGTGAAAAAGTTTAAAATATAGTCATAGAGGTTGCAATCAAGCATAGAAGGTGCACGTTGAAACGTGCACCTTTTTGATATTTTCAATACTTTTAAAAGGGGGAAAATTTTTGCAAGAGGATTATCTTCTGGTAGTGGCAAAAGTGTTACCATAGGATATTCATTGTATACCGTAGCCTTCGGTATTGAGAATCTCTATGAATTCGCATTGATAGATTTTGGACACGTTATTTTCATATTCTCCGTTTTTGTTGCTTCAATGGTTAAATTGGCAGAGAGAGATAAGAATCCAAGTTTTCTACTTTCTTTAATAAAGTCACCACCAATAATAGGAGTACTGGGAGGAATAGTAGTTGGTAGCTTAGGAGTGTTCGAAAATATGGAGGGCAATTATTTCATTCAAGCTATATATCAGACTTTTAAGTATCTGGGCGCTATAGTGGTACCTTTGATATGTTTGATAATAGGATACGATATAAGATTTTCGAAGCAGAGTACAGGATCTGCTATTAAAGTCGTGATTATCAGGTTATTCATCTCCATCGTTCTTGCAATTTTTGTTGGGGAAATTCTGCTTGTAAAAGTTTTCAAATTCGATAAGACGTTTGAGCGCGCTTTGATCACGATGATGATCCTTCCTCCACCATTTATAATGCCGTTGTTTATAAAAGAAGAGAATCAGAAAGATATGCAATTTGTATTAAATACTCTTTCCTTGCATACTTTAATAAGTTTGATTGTTTTCACAGTGATCTTCTCGGTGTTTTTCACATTTTAAAGGATCAAATTTTGGTTAACAACAGGTAGATGAACGCTACCATCACCCCCGACATTATCGGTGTGAACAACCAACCGATGATCATTTTCAACATGGTTCCCCAGCTGACAAGTCTTGAACTTCCTGCAAGGCCAACTCCAATTACTCCACCAACTATCGCCTGTGAAACCGAGACAGGAATTCCCAAAAGGGAGTATATCCACACAGTTGTGGATTGGGCAAACATAGCGATTATGACCCCCAACGGATCAAGGACCGTTATTTTCCTTCCAACTGTGTTTGTTATTCTTCGACTGTAAATTATCGCTCCAAAGCTGAAACTCAACGCACCGATGATTATCAAAATGGAATCACTCTGGTGGCTGAAAAAAGGTCCCACAACTACCGCAAAGTTGTTTGCACCAAGTGCATAAGAACCATACACTCCAACGATTATTGACAAGATTTTTATAGTTGTTTGTTGAATAAAAAGAGATTTTATTTTATTGAAAAAGGGTTTGAAGAGCTTGTAGAATAAAAATCCAAGTATAATACCACTAATCGGGGTTAAAATCCATCCAAGTATTATCTGATACAAAATAGTCCAATTCACATTTCCAGCCATTAATCCGGCAGCCGTTATTGCACCGATTATTCCTTGAGTTATCGATACTGATATTCCAAATTGTGCAAGAATTATTCCAGTTAGTGCAGCGGATATAGCTATTATTATTTCGAGCCTTGGATCCTCTATGAAAATCATCGAGCTTACGTTCTCCAATCCTCTGTGTCCACCGAAGTATGCGCCAATAAAAACAAATACCGCTGACAATATGGCGGAGGTTCTGTACCTTATTATTCCATTTGCTGTGGAGACACCGAATATACTTGCAACTCCACTGTAACCTATGGACCAGCCCAGTAAAAACACCGCTATCGAGATCCAAAGGAGCAACGGCATCACACTTCTTCTTTTATAGTGAAAATAGTATATCATTTCGTTGAATCCAATCCCAAAGAATCTCATAGATAATGTATAGATTTGATTTTTGATCGATCTCATATTAGAGGCCAAAAGAAATGGAAGTATGAGAAGTAATAAATTTCACATTGATTTCTTTGAACAGATTGTTTTACTAAAACGAAACAATAAGTAAATAATAATGTAATTAAAATAGAGCTTTCTTTGCAAAATTTGAAAAGTTTTTTCTTTTATTTCATTGACTTTTAGGAAGGTTTTAATCTATACTTTCCTGTGGTCTATTTTTAGACCTTCTTATTTTGTGGAGGTTAAAAACATGTTTGAGACTCTTCAGAGTAAGTTGAATTCTGTCTTCAGAATGTTAAAAGGTCAGGGAAAAATAACTGAGAAGAATGTTCAAGAAGCGATCAAAACACTCAAACTGTCGCTTCTTCAGGCCGATGTGAATTATAAAGTCGTTAAGGATTTCATAAATTCAGTTTTGGATGAAGCACTCGGTGAAAAAGTTCTCTCGAGTCTAACACCAGATCAGGTGTTTTTAAAGATAGTCTATGATAAGCTTGTAGAATTGCTCGGTTCTAAGAATGAGCCTTTGGACCTCAATAGCAATCCTTCGGTAATAATGATTGTAGGTTTGCAAGGAAGTGGCAAAACTACAACCTGTGCAAAACTCGCAAACTTTCTGAAGAAAAAGGGGCGAGCCCCTTTGCTTGTTGCAGCTGATGTCTACAGACCAGCGGCCATTGATCAACTCGTCAGTTTGGGAAACAATATAGATGTTGAAGTTTTCAGCGGTGACAGAGAAGATCCAATTAAAATAGCCAGAGGGTCCATAGATCACGCAAAAGAGAAAGGCTACAATGTAGTAATAGTGGATACCGCTGGAAGATTACACATAGATGAAAAAATGATGGAAGAACTCGTGAAAGTAAGAGAAGTATCAAATCCAAGTGAAATTCTGATGGTAGTTGATGCAATGGTTGGACAGGATGCCGTGAATTCTGCAAAGGAATTCAATGATAAACTGAATTTAACGGGTTTCATAGTCACGAAACTCGATGGTGATGCCAGAGGCGGAGTCATTCTATCCATAAGGTACGTTACGGCAAAACCAATTAAATTCGTGGGAAAAGGCGAGAAAATAGATGACTTGGAGCCTTTCTATCCAGACAGGATCGTTGATAGGATTCTTGGAATGGGAGACATAAAATCCCTGGTTGAAAAGGTTGAGGAGGTCATCGATAAGGAAAAAGCTAAAGAAATGGAACGAAAGTTCAGACGCGCTGAGTTCACACTCGAAGATTTTCAAGAGCAGTTGAAACAACTTCAAAAAATGGGACCTTTAACTTCTCTTTTGGAGATGCTTCCAGGAGTGTCGGGGAATTTGAAGAACATAGATATAGACGAGAAAAAATTGAAACATATAGAAGCAATTATAAATTCGATGACATTGGAAGAAAGAAGAAATCCAAAGATAATAAATTTTTCGAGGAAGAAAAGAATAGCTAAAGGGAGTGGAACGAGTATAAATGAGATAAACAGGTTGTTAAAAGGGTACGAAGAGATGAAGAAGATGATGAAAAGGTTTAGTAATAAAAAAATGGGGAAAATGAAGATTCCCTTTAATTTTTGAGGAGGTGGAGTTAAGCGAATGGTGAGGATAAGGTTAACAAGGATGGGAAAAAAGAAACAGCCATTTTACAGGATAGTGGTTGTGGACTCAAGGAAAAGAAGAGATGGAAAGTACATCGAATCTTTGGGATTTTACAATCCCAAGGTTGATCCAGCTGTGATGAATGTTGATGTGGATCGTGCGGTAGATTGGATATTGAAAGGTGCACAACCAAGTGAGAGTGCGAGGAAGATACTCTCAAAGCTCGGGGTTATGAAGAAAGTTCATGAATTAAAACTAAAAAAAGTTTCTGAGAACGTTAAGGAGGAGTAAGTTGAGTGAAAGAGGTTTTAGAATACATAATAAAAGGCATCGTCAAGAATCCTGAAGATGTTAAAATCGTAGAGCTCGTCGAAGAAAATTCAAAAGTATTTGAGGTTTTTTTGAACGATGAAGATGTCGGACAGGTCATAGGAAAAGATGGACGAACTATAAAGTCTATAAACATACTCTTGAATGCGCTCGCGGGGCCTAAGAATGAGAAATATGTCTTAAGGGTGATCAGATGAGCAAAGAATTCGATGCAGATTTTTTTGAAGAGTTGATTCCCATTGGTAAGATCTTGAAAACACATGGTTTGCGCGGTGAACTCAAAGTGTTACCTTTAACCAATATAGATGAAATTTTTGAAAATTTGAAAGATGTGATACTTTGCAATCCCAAAACCAAAGGTAGTTTTCCATTGAAAGTTGAAAAGGTGAGAAAATTCAACAGATTTTTGTTAGTGAAGTTTGAAGGATTGGATTCGATAAGCGATGTTGAAAGGTTCAGAAATTTTCAAATGTTGATTAAAAAAAGTGACTTACCTAAGCTCGGGGAGAATGAATATTACTTTTTTCAATTGGTGGATTGTGAGGTCTTTTACAACAATGGGGAATATGTTGGTAAAGTTATCGATGTCATTGAAACAGGCTCAAACGATGTTTTAGTCGTGAAAAAAGATGGAGAAAAGGAGTCAACACTCATACCGGTTATAAAAGATTATATTGAGAAAATGGATTTAGAAGATAAAAAGATAATTGTGAGAGAGATAGAGTGGTATGAATGAGAGAAAACCTGTTTTGAATTTTTTCGCTGTTAGTATCTTCCCGGAAATGTTCAAAATATTTTGCAGCTTCGGGATATTCAAAAAAGCTTTAGAAAAAAAGCTGATAGGTTTCCAAGCGATAAATTTGAGGGATTATACCACTGACAAACACAGAACCACCGATGACTACCAATATGGCGGCAGCCACGGAATGGTTATGAAGGTAGAACCTTTTTTTAGATTTTACGATGCTTTTGTAGAAAAGTATGGCGAAAAACCCACGGTAATTCTACCGACACCTAAAGGACGGCTGTTTAACAATGAATTGGCTATGGAATTATCGAAGAAAGGTAATCTCATTTTTTTCTGTGGAAGATATGAGGGTATAGATGAAAGAATAAGTGTATTGGTAGATTACGAAGTGTCTATAGGAGATTATGTCCTGAGTGGTGGAGAGTTACCCGCAATGGTCATGATGGATGCTATAAGTAGGTTCGTACCAGGGGTTGTAGGTGACTTCAGGTCCGTTCAAGAGGATTCGATAACGATGGGATTGCTCGATTATCCTCATTACACGAGACCTGAGGAGTTTAGAGGTTTAAGAGTTCCTGAGGTTTTACTTAGTGGTGATCATAAAAGAGTAGAGCTTTTCAGGTTGAAGGAGAGTATAAAACTGACAGCATTGCGAAGACCAGATTTGTTTTTGAAGAAAGATTTTACAAAACAAGAAAAAATGGCCATTTTAGAGATACTGAGGGAGTTGTTAGATGGTGCTCAATAAGATATACATAGCATTGATCCATTACCCAGTCTTGGGAAGGGATGGAAAAATAGTCTCATCTGCAGTTACCAATTTGGATGTTCATGATATTTCGAGAACCTCAAGGACGTATAATGTAAAGAGATTCTACGTTGTTACAAATTTACCTGCTCAGCAGGACATAGTGAAGCGTGTGATAAGGTACTGGACTGAAGGATTCGGTCTTAAATACAATCCCAACAGGGCGGAAGCTCTAAGATTAGTTCGGTTGAAATCTTACATTGAAGAGGTTGTAGAGGAAATAGAAGAAGAGGAAAAGATGAAACCACTATTGGTATTCAC
>DQYP01000020.1 GCA_011043375.1 Thermotogaceae bacterium
TGGATGATATAGGCTCGAATTTCGTATTACCTGGAAGTTGGGCTGTCGAATTGAGAGGAAAATTAAAGGGAAGATTTTTGATACCAGGTATAAGGATGAAAGTATCACCGGGGGATCAGGTAGATGTCATAACAATCAATAAGATAAAACAATTGAACGATTTCGCGGTTATTGGAAGAGAGGTTTATTTGTCAAAAGATCCTATTAAGAGAATAAAGGAGATAAAGGAGATGATAGGATAATATGAGCACGGATATATTACAAATACTTAAAAAAAGTGGAGCAATATTGGCGGGTCATTTTTTACTTTCTTCAGGAAAACACTCATCGAATTATGTGCAATGTGCAAAAGTGTTCGAGTATCCAGAATACGGTGAACAAGTAGGAAAAGCTCTTGCAGCCATTTTAGAAAAATATCACCCGGAAGTAGTGATTGGTCCAGCTATGGGAGGAATAATTTTGTCATATGTTGTAGGTAAGGAACTTGGAATAAGAAACATGTTCAGTGAAAGGGAAGATGGGATTATGAAACTCAGACGTGGGTTCTCAATAAGACCCAATGAAAAAGTGGCGATAGTGGAAGACGTTGTAACTACTGGTAAATCAACTAAAGAAGTTATAGAATTAGTAAAAGGATTGGGTGGAGAAATAGTGTGTATTGGTTCTATAATAGACAGAAGCTCAGGAAAAGTGGATTTTGGTATTCCTTTCGAGAAATTGATATCTTTGGATTTTCCAATCTACGATCCAAAAATGTGTCCTTTATGTAAAGAAAATATCCCAGTAGTTAAACCAGGTAGCAGAAAGAATATTATTTCATGATTCTATACATGCGAAGGCATTATGATTGTGAATGGATTCATAACTTAAAACTTCAACTTTGTACCAGGTTATCCTGGGATCGTTTTTTAGTTTCTTTACCACTTCTCTTGCAACATCTTCAACAAATCGAGGATTCATAAAAGAATTCTCAGTGACGTATTTTTCATCTTCCCTTTTAAGCAAGGTATAAACGGGCGAACTCGCAGCGTTTTCGGCTACTTCTATCAATTCCTCTATCCATACCAAATTTCGCATCCTGACGCTTATTTTCACAAGTGCCCTTTGATTATGAGCACCAAAATCACTTATCTCCAATGAACATGGACAAACGGTTTGAATTGGAATTTCGACCGTTATCACGAAGTCGAATTTATCCGAGGTTTTACTGGCAGAAAACTTACAATTGTATTTCATGTAACTTTTTATTTTGGAAACGGGAGCCTTCTTTTCTATGAAATAGGGAAATTCAATCTCTATGTGAGCTGTTTGTGCTCTTAAAACTTTTCGGATATCTTCGAGCATATCTTCTATGTTGTGAGGGTTTATTTTACTCCTGTGTCTGTTCAAAACTTCTATGAATCTACTCATGTGAGTGCCTCTGAAATCTTTGGGTAAATCCACAGACATTGTTATTTTACCAACTGTTTCTTGATGTTTCTTGCTTTTGTCCATAACAACTATCGGGTAACTCACACCTTCGACTCCCACTTTGTTTATTGGGATGTTCCTATTATCCCTTTCACTTTGAATGTCTTTCATTGATGCATCAATCTCCTCAATTCTTTTTTCTTTTTGATATTACCAACGATTTCCAATAAAATCAGCAGAAAAACCACTAAAATTAATATCGGGAGTACGTATTTAAGGAAAACTCTTTTGATAAATCTTTTGTTTATTTTATTTAGAACTTCCTCAACTTCCGGCCAGTTTGGTCTCACCTTTAACGCCAAATTCAAATAATATCGTGCATACGTTTCACGGTCCGGATCTGATGTCTTTAGATAAATCATTCCCAGCGCTTTTAGGACATTGGGATCATTGGAATTCTTTTTAAACGCCAATTTATAAAACTCAATGGCTTTTTTCAGTTTTCCGTGACTTTCATAAATATTGCCAAGAACTTTATAAGTTTCAGCTTGCTCTTTAAAATTCAAATCATCGAATCCTTCCTTTTCAATGAGTCTCTCCAGGATTTTACGTGCTTCGTCCACTTCTTTGAGTTTCCACAGAGATATTCCCAATATGTAAAAGTCTTCAGGCTTTTCTTTCGATTTGAGTGCTATTTTCGAATTTTCAATGGCCTTCTTGAAATCTCCTTTTTCAAAATAAAATTTTGCAAGGAAATCTCTCAACACAAAACAATCAGCGTTTTTCAATGAATCTTCTATTATGGTTTTGATTTTTTCATATTCTTCTTTGGTTTTCATAGCATCGATCAGCCATATGTAAGGTGTAGCCACACTAGGATTCAATTTTTTTATCCTTTCAAAAAGGTCCAGAAGATTTTTATAAGAGGACTCATAAAAATAATGTCTGAAACTGTAGTGGTAAAAACGCATGGCTTCTAAAATGACAACAAGAGAATTCGGAAATTCTTTCAAGAGTTTTTCGAACTTTCCATCGATCTTTGTTATAGAATCAAATCGCCAAACCTTGAGCACATCCACCACTTCATAGAGATCGATGTTTTCATAGTTCACATTTTTAATGAGAGACTCAATGTAACTTTCACTTTTTCCGTAATATTTCTCCACAGAATCAGCCAGAAATAAATATGCCTTCAAAAGTGTCGAGAGCTCGTTTGGTTTAAGTTCATCAGCGAGCTCCACGCTCTTCTCAAGATCCAACGTGTTATGGTAATAAACTATCAAACTCTCAACCTCATTTGATACTCCAAAAGTAAACGAAACAAATGATAGAATCGCAAAGATAAACAATTCTATTTTCTTGATCAATTGGATCCGCCCTTTATTAGCTTTATCAACTCATTGTATTTTGAGACGTCATCGAATACCGATAGCTTGATGTCAAATTTTTTCTTCTCAAGTGGTTCTATATATTGCAATTCTCCTCTCTTTTCAGCTCCTTCCCTTCCAACAGGATAACAATTTCCAGGCTCGATTCCAACAACGTAATCGCTTTGCCCCATCATTTTCCATTCTGTTAAATAAGGCATTTGATCTAAATCCCATTCCATAACAACGCCCAAAGATTTGTTGTTGAAATTTTTATTGAAAAGTGCAGCGAAAGTTTTAGAGTCTCCGATAGCTTTCAATTTATGAAAGAAAACCCTTTCTTTGTAATTAGGAATAGGGTTTTCAAAGCGTGTAAACTTCATTCCGTCCTTTTCCGCTTCTTCATCTCTCGGTTTACTTTCGGAAAACGGAGCCAAAAACTCTGTATTGGCTGATAACAGAGGAAAACCGAAGTTCATATGATATAGAATCATTAAGGGTGTTTTTTCAAAGGAACAATTTTCTATCTCAGTTTCAATATTTATCCAATTTGCACCAAGCTCAGTACTTATTTTTCTGAACATCTTCAAATGTTCACCAAATACCACCGCTTCTCTAACAACCCCAGAGATTTCTACAACGTATTTATCACTCTTCCAATATTTTTTTATGGAAAGATCTTCACAATGAGAATTGGAGATTCTCCCATGCAAACCCCTCTTACCCTCTGGTACTCCAACATGTGTCAAACCACAAGTAAGAAGTGCACCACCGTAAAATGTTCTTAACCATTCATATTCTTGACTCTCATAATAAGCAGGAGAAGTAATATGAGTTTTTGAAACGTAGGAAATTGGTACTCCTTTGTAATCGATGGTGAATATGTCCAATCCCCTATCCACCAGTACGGAAAAATTCAAATTGCTGTTCCTTACTTCCACAACCCTCAATCCTCTCCCTTTACCATCTTCGATAGAATAAAGGGTTGCACTACATAGCTGAGAAATGTCCCCTACCCTTTCTAAAATGTCTTTCTTTGAAAACTCTATTCCAAAAAGTTTCATTGAAAATTTCCCCCTTTCTTTCAGTATCCCAAACTTGATTTTAGCATATACAATGTATGAAATATATGCTATCTATTGCATGACAAAAGTAAAATCGAGATAAACAGGATGGGATTTTAGACAATACACATGTTATAAAACCTGCTTCCAACTTTGGAAGCAGGTTTTACAATACTCATTTAGGAGGATCAAGGGGGCCAACGATTTTATGAGGGACATATGGCTCTTCAAGATAAGCTATTTCTTCTTCACTTAAAGAGACAGACAGCGCGTTAACAGCATCTTCTAAGTGGAAAATTTTTGTAACACCAACTATTGGTGCAGCTACCTGCTCTTTATGCAATAACCACGCAAGACCAATCTGTGCCATTGAAACTCCGTGGTTTTTGGCGACTTCCTCAACACGATCAACTATAACCTGGTCTACCTCATAAGTTGAACCGTATTTTTGCTTTGCTATTTGATCAGTTTTATAACGAAGAGTATCTGCTCCCCCTTTTCTACATAATCTTCCTGATGCAAGTGGACTGTAAGGAGTGAGTGCTATGTTTTGATCTTTACATAATGGTATGAGTTCGCGTTCATCCTCACGATAAATGAGGTTATAATGATTTTGCATACTTATGAAACGGGTCCAGCCATTTTTTTCAGCTGTGTAAAGTGCCTTTTGAAATTGCCATGCGTACATTGCAGACGCACCTATATAACGCACCTTTCCTGATTTCACAACATCATGCAGTGCCTCCATGGTCTCTTCGATAGGTGTATTATAATCCCAACGGTGGATGATATAAAGATCGATGTAGTCAGTTCCAAGACGTTTCAAACTGTTATCAACTTCTCTCATAATGGCCTTTCTGGATAGTCCTCCACTATTTGGACCATCATACATTGGGAAGAAAACTTTTGTTGCTATAACTACTTCATCACGTTTAGCGAAGTCCCTTATTGCTCGACCCAATATTTCTTCGCTTATACCAAGTGAGTAGATGTTCGCTGTATCAAAGAAATTGATTTCAAGTTCGAGAGCCCTCTTGATAATCTTTCTGCTTTCTTCTTCATTCAAAACCCATTTGTGGATCCATACGTTGGGATCTCCAAAACTCATACATCCAAGACATATTCTTGATACTTCAAGACCCGAATTACCAAGTCTTACATATTCCATAGTTATTCCTCCTTCATTATGAAGTAAAAATCTATTGTTTTAATAAACCTATTTCACTTAACCATTTTGAAACTTTATCACGTAAATCTTTACCGCCACTACCATGAAATGCAAATTTAGGTAAAAACCTTGAGTTGGAACATAACTTTTTTATGTTTTCTATAATCCTCTGTTCCCCACCTCCTCCATGTGAACAGAATGGAACTACAATTTTTCCTGAAAGATCATGTTGAGATAGAAAAGCAACAATTGGTGGTGCAAGTGTTCCCCATCAATTAGGAGAGCCGATAAAAATAACCTCATAATCTTCAATATTATCAACTTTAGTTTTTATAGATGGTTTGTAATTTGTCTGAATTTCTCTTTTTACCTGCTCTACAGTTGCATTGTAAGATGAAGGATATGGTTTTTCCGGTACAACTTCAACTATATCTCCACCCAGAATTCATGGGATTCTGTTAACTAAAAGTATTGAAATTTATCAAAAACCTTATTATTCTTTAAATAGGGAACACCCCCACAATACCTTGATTCTGTTAGCTAAGAGTATTGATATAAAAAACTTATCGCTTGTTAGGATAAGATTTCTCGTCACTATCGTTCCTCGGAATGACAAAAACAAGAAAAATATCATCGGAACGACAA
>DQYP01000118.1 GCA_011043375.1 Thermotogaceae bacterium
CGTACTTTATTAAATGAGGCGCCTCGAAATAGAAAATTCAAATCGAAGGAGGGATTTGAATGCCACTTGGTGACACAGTTCAAATCATAGAGCAGACGAAGAGATTGATAATAACCTGGGATACTGGAGTAGTGGATGAAAATGGTGATCCGGTAACTAAAAGAAGCTCAATAGCCGTATCCAACAATTCAACAGATCAGATACTCTACGATCTCGCATATCAACTCGAAGCCTTGACGAATTACAGTATCTATGGAATAAGCATAACAGATTCAAGAGATCTCGGACCCGTAGCCTGATTTCTGATCAACTAAGAGAATGGAGGTGTTCTGAGTGAAAACGTTGAGTATGAGCTTTAGAAACAATGAGGGAAGAGTTAGAAGGTTGAGCCTACCAGAACCCAAAGATACATTGACAGCAGCTGAAGTTCAGGATGTAATGAACTACATGGCAATGAATGGGGTTTTCGATGATTTCAATGTGGTGGATCAAGCAGTTGTTATAGATCGACAAACTAACACATTGTTCGATTTAATACAGTAGAGTATTAAGAATCTCTACAAGAGCCTTCCTGTTATGCCAACACATAGCAGGAAGGCTTTCCATCATCTCGATTGGAGGGCTTGAATATGAACTTCAAAAAACCTGAAATACTCAAATTCGTGTTCTATATTGGAGCTGTTCTTTTGGATCAAACAATTGAAAATCGTAAGGAAACATTGAAGACGGAGATTATAAAATTTCTCGAAAAATTGGATATAGATTTTCCATTTCCAATGGCCCTGATGGGTATGATAATAGATTTTCTGATCGACAAGATCGTAGATTATGTTGATGAACTTATCGAATGATTATCTTTTCCCAGCCGTTTGGCTGGGAATTTTTTTTGCATCATCCAACTAATCTGGATACCACTTCCGGAAGTTCATGCCTTATCTTCTTGTAATCTTCTTCGAATATATCTTCCAAAACATCTTCAAATGATGCTCGTTGCAAAGTGGAATCACTTTTAACCAAATTCTCAAGTTCATTCACATATTTCTCATCTAACCTGTCCCGCTTCACCTCAGATTTCAAGAAATTCAAGGCTTCTTTGTAATTCAGTGCTTTTCTGTATGGTCTATTCTCTATGAGTGCCGAGTACACATCCGAAACTTGAAGAAGCCTCTGATAACAGAACATCTCATCACCTTTGAGACCAAACGGATATCCAGAGCCATCCAACCTTTCATGGTGTGCCGCACATATCTCCGCTAAATATTTCAAACCTGAATTGATGAGTATCTCGCTCGTATCCACAACGTGTTTTCTCATCAGTATCCACTCTTCCTGTGTAAGAGACCTCTTTTTATGAAGTACCTTCAAAGGAACTTTCAACTTGCCTATATCGTGAAAATAACCAGCGATCTTCAAGATCTTTCCATCATATTTTCCCAAATACGATTCCGCGATTTTCTGTGATACTCTTGCAACGATTGATATATGGTTTCTGGTCGTATAACTCCTCATTCCCTGCATCAAGGACATTATTTTGGCCATTTCAACCGATGAATCGATTTCGATTGGTATCTCGATAGAAGATTCTAACAATTCCAAGTGTAGATCATCGTCGATGAGCGTTTCTATCAGTTTGTAATCTTTTAATATCTCTATGACTGTATTTTTGAATGTGTTAGGTATTTTGAGCCTTTCTATTTTCCTCCATAGGTTGGGAAGAACGATCGCATAGTCGTCGAAAGTTTCTATTCTTGAGAATTCGTGTGCGATCATATCCGCCAATTTTAGAATGCTTCCGATCACTCGAGTTTTATTTTCAAACGAAAAATCGGAGTGGTGATATAAAACACTTTCTATTTCTTCTTCATCAAAAAATCTCACTCTTTTTAAAAGATAATAGGAAGCAAGCGAATGTATCTGAGTTTTGGATAATTTTTCGATTTCTTCCATCGATTTTAAAGATAATATTTCATTGAAATCTCTCAAAAAATGTCCAACATTGTGCGAAAGGCCAAGAACATATACATTTCTATGATTCAAAATTGGATATTCCTTGGCGATCAAGCTTGAAATCTTTGCAACTTGTATGGAATCCAGGATGAATCTTTTGTACTCGTTATGCCCTAAATTCTTGAATAGAAGAACAAAATTCTTCAAAGTAAACATGAAAAATTCTCCTCCTCAAGAAAGTATTCTGTTAATTAAGAGTACTGATATAAAAAACTTATTGGTTGTTAGAATAAGATTATTGTGTCATCCCGAACGAATGTGAGGGATCTTATTCCCTATTACTGGTACTTTTTAAACTTTTCAAAGACTTCAATAATACTCATCTGTTATTTCTGATTTATCGTATATCATCGCCATTATTAGTTAACACTATCTGAAAAAGTGGACCGATAACATATATATATTACCAAAATTTTGAAAATATATCTGAAAAAATTATCAATTTTGCTCGCCGATTGCTAAAATTTCTCTCTTGAAACTTGGAATATATATCTGGTATCCTTAAATCAGTTGGTATTCAAACTAAAAATTGAAGGAAGGTGAATGAATTGTTCGAAGAGGAGTTGATTGAAAAGATCGACGAATTGATAGAAAAGCACAGAGAAGATTTTTTAGAGGATCTCAGAAAACTCATAGCCGTGAGATCGGTACAAGGTGAAGCAAAAGAAAACGCACCATTTGGAGAAGGCCCAAGAAAAGCACTCGAGGTTGCACTCGAAATAGCGAGAAAAATGGGATGCGAAACCAAAAATGTTGATAACTATGCGGGGCATGTTCAATTCGGTGAAGGTGGAAAACTCTACGGTGTTTTAGGACATCTGGATGTTGTACCAGAAGGAGAAGGATGGGAAACTGATCCTTATGAACTTCACATGAAAGATGGGTTTTTAATAGGTAGGGGAGTAGCTGATAACAAAGGGCCATCGTTGGGAGCGTTATACGCATTGAAAATAGTGAAAGAGCTTGGAGTAGAACCCAAAAACACCGTTAGAATAATTTTTGGAACCAACGAAGAGAGTGGTTTTGGTGGGGTTCAATACTATTTTCAAAAGGAACCTTATCCAGATGTTGCAATAGTTCCAGATGCTGGTTTTCCGTTGATATATGCAGAAAAAGGGATAATAAATTACACTTTTAAAATGAAATTTTCAGGTGAAAACCACCATACGAAGATATTAAAATTCAAGGGCGGAACTGCCTCAAATGTTGTTCCACAGAACTGTGAGGTGAAAATAGAAACCCAGAAAGTGAGTGAAGTGGAATACACATTGAAAAACTTCAAGCCGCAAAATGGTGCGAATATTGAATGGAAGATTTCAGGAAACACTTTTGAAATAAAAACTACTGGAAAACCCGCCCATGCGTCAACACCACAACTTGGTGTGAATGCTATAAGCGCGATGTTGGAATTTCTAACACGCTTGGATCTAGGTGATGAATGGAACAAAGCAATAAAAGTGCTGTATCATAAACTTGGAAGAGATCATCACGGAGAGGGATTGAGAATATCCGGAAAAGATGGCATAAGTGGAGAACTCACATGCAATCTTGGAGTTATAAGCATGAACGATGAGTTTCTTGAAGCTGTTATAAACATAAGGTATCCGATATTCTATAATTCTGGGATGATGACTTTTCAGATAAAGGAAGCAATGAAACCGTTTGAGGTTGAAGTTGGAAAAGACAGCAAACCGCTCTATGTTCCAAAAGAAAGCGAATTGGTTCAAACACTTTTGAGCATATACAGAGAAATAACAGGTGATTACACGAGTGAACCGATGACAATGGGTGGCGGAACGTATGCAAGGGCTGTTCCATATGGAGTGGCTTTTGGAGCAGGATTCCCGGGTGATCCAGATTCACACGTCCATCAAGCGAATGAAAGAATCAAACTCGAATCCATTCCGAAGTTCATAAAGATCTACGCTTTGGTTTTATATCGATGGTTGAAAGAAGGTTGAGTTTTCTTTTAGTCGTATCCTCCAGTTTTCGCCCTCTTCATAGGTAATTTGAGGGCGAAAATTTTTATTTGATTGCTGGTAACTATTCATCACAACGACATTATTTATGAAATTTTTTTGCAAATCTTCTTTCTTGGATTATTTTTTCCGTATTTTATCTATTAGAAAACGAATTCAGGGGGGATACACTTTGAGAAGAAGAAACTCCAAACAAACCAACACCAATAGGGAAATCGACGAGATAGCTGTCTTTGCAAAGGAAAAGGATGAAGATTGTATGGAAATCTTGTTGAATATATCCATGCCCATGATACTGAAAAAAACCGCAAAGTACAACATTGAAGCTGGTCCTGTGTGTGATTTTGAGGATTTGATATCTACATGTATCTATATAGCTGTGGTTGGAATTAAGAAATATGATATCTCAAAAGGTGGATTTTTAACCTTCTTAAGACGATACCTCGATTGGAAACTCAAAGCGCATATTTTTGGAAAGGAAAGTTTACCAGAACCTTCAAAAGAGTACCCTTTTTTCTACAAAGAAAAGACAGGGGACATAAGTATCGACCCATACGAAAATGAATCTTTGATGAAAGAAGATACCTATGTCGTCCGCGAACTTGAAGATGCCTTGATAGATTATTCAGGAAAAAGTCAAGAGAAATTTGAAAAATTGAAGAAAGCGATGTATGAGATCTTCTGAATCAAAAATGATTAAATACCAGAGATTGGCATGTGCCCATCTCTGGTATTTATGAAATATCTTATTTCAATATTTCATTGATTAGTTTTTCAGCCAGTTTCTTTATATCTCTATTCTGTTTTATATACTCGATGTTACGCTCTTTCATTTCTTTTAGCTCATCATCATCAGTACCAAGGAAATCCTCAATCGCTTTCGCAAAACTTTCAGGAACCCCTGCTTTGTAGAAAATCGCACCATTTGTTTCTTTCAACGGTAGTCCGGGCATATCGACGCTTATGACGGGTTTTCCGCTTGCCATATAATCCACGAGTTTGTTTGAGCTAAATGCTGGTTCTTCTAAATTGACGATGCCAAGAGGAAATATCAGTGCATTGCTTTTTGTGAGAAGATGAGGAATACAATCTTTTGGTATCGGATCCACGAATTTTACATTTTCCAAATTCAATTGCTTCATCAATCGAATCAATCCATCTTTTTCTGGTCCCGAACCAACGAAAACAAAGAAAAGATTTTTACGCAGCTTTTTTTCATTCAATATTTTTATTCCTTCTAAAACTGTCTTCAGATCATTTGCAGGGCCGTGTGCCCCGGTATATGTGAAAACCACCTTGTTTTCAAGGTCTTTAAAGATATCTCTGACTATTTTACACTCATGTATATTTTCAAACTTTTCGAGTAAGACTCCATTGGGTATTATTACCACCTTTTCTTTCAAATGCCTAAGCTTCAAATCCTCTAAATGATCTAAAAAAGAAGGCACCAGAGCTATTATCTTTTCAGCTTTTTTGTATGCCCATCTTTCAAGAAGAGAAAAATAGATCGCTATAGGATTGTATCTGCTCATTAGACCAAATTTTATAAGGTCCTTTGGCCATACATCTCTCACTTCAATGAAAAATCTTGCCTTGTGGTATTTAGAAAGTTTATATGCCGCTTTCCATGCAAAAGGATGTACAGA
>DQYP01000069.1 GCA_011043375.1 Thermotogaceae bacterium
GATCGTGCTGAGAAGTTTAAAACGATAAGAACGTTCGGTGGAATAAGTGGTTACACCAATATTTTTGAGAGTAGTTTCGATAGATTCGGTGCTGGCCATGCTGGAACTGGTATCGCAGCAGCTTTAGGAATAGAAATAGGGTTAAAGATATTAGAAGATGATTCGAAAGTTGTGGTTGTTGTAGGGGATGGTGCTCTAACATCCGGGATGACGTTGGAATCACTCAATCATCTCGTACATTTAGATTCCAAAATGAAAATAATCTTAAACGACAATGGGATGGCGATAAGTAAAAATGTAGGAACTCTTTCAAAAATGCTGACCAGTATAAGGGTGAAAGAAAGATATATACACTTCAAAGAGGAGATCAGTAATCTTTTGGAAAATATGAAACTCGAGAGATTCGAAAATTTTCTCGCAAGATTAAGAGATACCACGAAACACTTTATGATGGGTGGGAACATTTTCGAAGATCTCGGAATAAAATATTTTGGTCCCATAAATGGTCATAACTTAGAGGAAATGATAGATATCTTTGAAAAAACCAAGAATATGGATCAACATCCCTTGGTTCTGCATATTATTACAAAGAAGGGTAAAGGGTTTGAGGAGGCAGAACAGGATCCCACGATATACCATGGCGTTGAAATAAGAACTCTCTCAAATGATCCAGAGAAAGTGACCACCTACAGCAAAACCTTCGGAAGAACCATGGAAGATCTCGCTGAAAAGGATGATAATATAGTGGTTATAGTTGCTGCAATGGCTGAAGGAACAGGGTTGAGAAACTTCTTCAAAAAGTATCCAAATAGATCCTTTGATCTTGGAATAACCGAGCCGTCTTGTGTGACCTTCGCTGGTGGATTGGCAACTAAGGGTTTGAAACCAGTTGTGGCTATATACTCGACTTTCCTTCAAAGGGCTTTTGACCAGATAATACACGATATCGCTTTACAAAACCTGGACGTGATTTTTGCAATCGATAGAGCGGGAATAGTTGGAAAAGATGGCCCAACACACCATGGAATGTTTGATATTTCATATCTCAGATGTATTCCAAATATGAAGATATTCTCCCCGGCTTCTCCTAAAGAACTTGAAATGACTTTAAAAAAACTTGTAAATATTCAAATGGGGCCAGTTGCTATAAGATACCCTCGTGAAAAGGTGAATTATCAGATAGGATTCGAACAAGATTATGAAAAATTCGATCCTTTCAAATGGCAAAAAGTCTTCGCACCCTCTGGAAGTAGGGCTGCAATTTTAGCTGTTGGGAGTATGGTTGAACGATCGGTGAAAGCGGCAAAAAAGTTGTTGGAAAGAGGAATCAAGGTATCGGTGTATAATTGTAGAGTCGTGAAACCGTTGGA
This sequence comes from Thermotogaceae bacterium, assembly GCA_011043375.1. Lineage (GTDB taxonomy): Bacteria > Thermotogota > Thermotogae > B21-G9 > HyVt-16 > HyVt-16. Next base: position 1,371 of record DQYP01000069.1, read on the forward strand.
TGAAGAAGCTTTGAAGCATATAGTAGAAGAATTTGATAAAATAATAACTGTGGAAGAAAATGTGCTCAACGGTGGCTTTGGTGAGGCTATACTCAGAAGACTTGCGAAATACGGTAAGGAGATTTTGACTATGGGCATAGAGGATCATTTTGTTACACACGGTGATAGGGAAGAGCTTTTAGACTTGGTTGGGTTGTCCGTCGATAAGATAAGTCAAAAAGTTAAAGGGTTCTGTGGACAAATTCTTTCAAAGAATTGAGAAAGTTTAATATGTATTAGTCAGGAGGGATGCATAATATGGTTTTGAAAACGGATATTGGTGAAATAAACATATCAATGAATGCCTTAAGATCTGTGGCGTACAAAGCTATGATTTCGACATTTGGTCTCGTTGATGTTTCGGTGCAAAATCTTATAACCAGATTCTTTGGAAGAGAAGAAGAAAAAGGAATAAAAATAATTGAGAAAGAAGATGGCATCCAAATAGATCTCTTCGTGATCTTAGAATATGGTATCGTGCTTCCAAAAGTTGCTCGTAATCTTCAAGAAAATGTCTTTCATGAAATGAAAAATATGATAGGTATAGAGCTTCAAAGCGTCAATGTCCACATTTTAGGTCTCAGCATCGAATGAGGTGACCAAAATGGAACAAATGAATAAAATAGATGGTAGGACCTTCAAATTGGCATTTAGGAAGGCTACTGAAAATCTTGTTGTTCATAAAGATGAGATAAATGAACTTAACGTTTTCCCTGTACCCGATGGAGACACCGGTTCAAACATGATTGCGGCCATGATAGAGGCATGTAAAAATCTCGATACTTTGAAGGGTGATTATCTTCCAAATGTGATGGATGCAATAGTTAAAGGTACATTAATGGGTGCACGTGGAAATTCTGGCGTAATACTTTCACAGATATTTAGAGGATTTGCCGTGTACATAGATGGAAAAATAGAAATAACTACCCACGATTTTTCAGCTGCTTTGGATTCAGCAAGGAAAATAGCCTATAGTGCTGTCATCAAGCCTGTTGAAGGCACTATATTGACTTTAATAAGATTACTTTCAAATTATGCTCAAAAGAATTTGAGTGAAGTGACGGACTTCAAAGAATACATGATTGATCTCTGTAAAGCGGCAGATAGAATAGTACAGATGACTCCAATGTTTTTGCCCAAACTCAAACAAAGTGGAGTGGTTGATGCAGGTGCTAAAGGGTTTTATTACATCTTGGAAGGATTCAAAGAGGCTATACTTGGAAACGTGGAACTGCGGACAAAATTCATTGAAGCAACAGTGGACGAAATAGTTAGAATTGCTGAAGAAGAGGTAGTTTTTACCTATTGTACTGAGTTCATGATATCTTCTGAACTTCCTCAAAATTTGTTGGTTCAGAAAATCGATGATCTTAAATCGATGCTCTCCGAAATAGGAGACTCAATAGTGGTAGTGCACACCGACAATTTTGTGAGGGTTCACGTTCATACCAATCATCCGGGGCAGGCGATTGAAAAAGGATTGGAGTTGGGAGATCTTGTAAAGAGTAAAATAGACAACATGAAGATTCAGCACAAAGAAATACTCGTCAAGCAAGTGGAAAAAGAACAAGGGCAAAAGGAAACCAAAGAATATGGCTTTGTTTTTGTTTCACCAGGTGAGGGAATAAGTGAAATAATCAAAGGTCTTGGAGTGGATGAAGTGGTTTTAGGCGGTCAAACGATGAATCCCAGTACAATGGATATTAAAAATGCAATTGAAAAGGTTTCTGCTTCAACGGTCTTTGTTTTTCCGAACAATTCGAATATAATTCTCGCTGCGAAACAGGCGAAGGATTTGATCAAAGAAAAAGATGTCGAGGTGATCGAAACCAAAACAGTTCAACAAGGAATTTCAGCCATTTTGGCCTTCAACAGCGATATGGAAAAAGAGCAGATCATCAAGGTTATGAACGATGTGATACAGAAGGTTAAGTCCATATCGATAACATACGCTGTTAGAGATAGCAATTACAATTCTACGAAAATCCAGGAAGGAGATTACCTGATATTCGTAGATGGAGAGTTAGTGAAAAATGGGAAGAACTTAAAGGAAATATTTCTGGAAGTTTTAGAAAATTTGGATGACATCGAGGATTATGAGATATTGACCATATATTATGGAAAAGATGTTACCGAAGAACAGGCGAAAGAATTGGGAAAAGTTGTCGAAGAAAGATTTGAAAATCTGGAGGTTGAGACATACAGAGGTGATCAGCCTCATTACTATTATTTCATATCCCTTGAGTGAGAATCTATTTCGATTTTCAGTGGGCTCGAACTTTTTGTGCGAGCCCATTTATATTTTTTTAGGAAAAATTCGAAAGGAGACAGAATTATAAAACATAGATTATGAGAGAACAAAATGAACAGGGCGAGAAAAAGAATAAGCGAAAGAAAAGTTCAATCAAGTTAATAGTTTTCTTTTTGGCGATGTTAATTATTGCCTGGTTTGTTGGTTATTATATTTTCGAAGTGTACAGATTGGAACAGTATAATATCAGGTTTCTTGAAGATTGGAGAAGTTATACCGCATTTTTGACATCGAAGATACCATATATTAAACGTTACGTGAAGTATGAACCATTGAAAATACTAACGGTTGAGAGTTTTTATAAAGAGCAATTTTTAGTGTATTTGGAGAGATTAAATGAACAGTCCAAAAAACTGGAAAAAAGAGCAGAGGAACTCTCAAAATTGAAGAAGAATATTGAGGATGAGCAGAAAAAACTTGAACAATTGAAAAAGGAGGTGGAAGAAGAGAAAAAGAATCTCGAGAGAGAAAAAGCAGAATGGACAGATTACAAGAACAGATTGAAAACCTTAGCAAATTGGCTTGCATCGTCGGATCCATCGAAAATAGCTCCCGCCATTAGCAACGAGGAAGTGAGTGTTGATCTTTTAGTTGATGCTCTTAGGATGTTGAGTGATGATACTGCAGCTGAGATTCTCCAGGCCCTTTCTAGTGTTGATCCCAAAAAGGCTGCAAGTATTTTTAGTCGGCTTGGCTCGAAGGAGGATGAAAAATGAATATGTTCCAATTTTTGTCCCCACAATTGAGAATCACTCTTGGGTCTGGAGGAAGGATCGAGGGCAAGAAGAATACGAAGTTGGGTACCTTATTAAAAGTTAATACGAAGGCTCATGTGATGAAAGAGGAGAAAACAAAGAAGAATAATAAGTATTTCCAAAGAATTCTGTTAAGCGTTTTGGCAGAAATTTTTGATGTGCAAAACAGCAAGCCTCAGAATTCGCCTTTAATTCTTCAAGCTTCGAAAAAAATATCGCTTTCCGAGGATAAAGTGCATGAGATTTTCAATGCATTGAACAATTTAAAAACCGAAAAAATCAATGATTTGGATAAAGTTTTTAAATATCTGGAGCTCGTTATTTCTTCATTATCTATATCTAATGATGATATTGAAGAGCCTTTGCTGGAAAATACTGAGTTATTTCACAAAATCTTTAAAAATATATCGAATGAGGATCAAGAAAAAGTTTTAAAGATCATGCTTCACTACTTGAAAAACGATGCGGATATGTTATCAAAGGAAAAAGTAAAAAAACTACTCAATGAAATCTCAAAGATTTTGAAAGTAAATAATAAATCGACGAATACGAGTCCACAGATCCCAAGAAGTAATACAAAGGATACTTTAAAAATTCTGAAAGATTCCAACGAAGCGAAAGATGACGATAGATTTTCGATGATTGAAAACAATAAAAGCAAAGGATTTGAGCAATCCATAAACCTTGAAAATAACGTCGAAAATCCAGAATCTATATCTACAACTCAAGAGAAAGATGAAGAAACCTTGAATTTAAGGCAAGAAAAAATTCTTCGAAATGCTGAGGGAAAACTCTCACAATCTTCCTCAAATATCGATGTCGATGTGAAATCACTTTCAACTACCAAAAACGTTAAAATGAAAATCAAAGATGTTTCAATGATCTCCAGTGTTAGAGCAGGAGCAGATACAAAGAATCATTCAAGTGTGAAGGCCTTATATAGAAAAGTTGGAACAATGCCAAGTGTCTCTGAAACGTCAGTGAAGGTGCAGAAGTTTCCGAAGATTTCATCTGACTTCAAGTTCAAAGTGGTGAGTTTTGAGAGAATAAAGGTATCACCAAATTTGAAACTCACTGGAGCTAAAAATTTTTCCAAAACCCTTCAAATTGAAAAAAATATAGATAATTCTGTTATCAAC
>DQYP01000061.1 GCA_011043375.1 Thermotogaceae bacterium
CCCCAATCTGCGTGCAGTTCCCTTACAGCGAACGACAGCATTGGAGTAGGCCTTGGTTGATCGAATACATGAACTTTAAATCCATTTGCCTTCAGAACCTTTGCTGATTCGATTGCAAACTCCCTTGACATTTTTCTGGTATCATAGCAAACAACAACTGATCTATCCTTTCTGATTTTCCTACCATAGTTTGCCAACCCTTGTGCCGCTCTTCTGATAACATGAACGTTCATCATGGCGCTACCAGCCCCAAGAATTCCCCTTATTCCTCCTGTTCCAAATGAAAGATCTCTGTAAAACCTTTTCTTTATTTCTTCGGGATAGTTTTTAATGGTTTCTAACTCCCTTTTCAAAGAATCATCTGCTTTTTTCAGCCATCTTTGATATTTTTTGAACTCATCTGTCAATTTCCTTTGCCTCCTTTTAAGAAACAGAAAGAACCGAACTTACAATTGTTACAATCACCACATTTCACAATTTTGTATTCCACTCTCTTTATGTTAACATCACTCGTTTGCTCTAAAATGAACAGTGCGAGATTCAATTCCTTAGAGGATAAGTTGAATTTTCTTTTCAACTCCTCTGTATTTATTACCCCTGTTTCTTCAATATAATCCCTTATTTTCTTTAACTTACTTTCATCACCCGTTTTTATCCTCTCCTTTTCTCAAGTATCTATACGATACGAAAGTAGAGTAAACTCCCACTATTCCAAGCAATATCAAAACGATGTCCTCAATTCTCAATTTTTCAATGGGCGTGTGATATATTAAAGGATACAGCAAATCTACCAATTTCTTAAAGGCTATGTACAATGCGATTATACCTGAAAATATTCCACCAACGAATGTATGCGCAATACCACGCTTCAAACCCTTTTTTATGTCTTCAAGGCCTGTCAAATATATCAGACTGTTCAATAGGATTACAAGTGAAAACAGTAAATCTCTCTCAAAACCGAGTAATCCAAAAAGCATGAGAAGAAACACAAACAAAATAAGCACACCCATCGATAAACTCAGAAACCAAATTTTCTTAAAATTCATGTTATCAACGCCTTTCCAACTACGACAACGATCAAACTCAAAATATACGCAACGACGGTGGTGTAAACTATGGAAAGCACGCTATACTTCAAAGATCCCGTTTCACTCTTTATAGTTGCAAGAGTTGCAAAACAAGGAATATAAGCCATGACAAAAACCATGAGTGCAAAGGCGCTTATAGAGTCGATGGAACTGCGCAATGTGTTCATCAAACTGGGACTCCCCTCTTCTGCACCAACCAAGGTCGCATACGATGATACCACCACCTCTTTTGCACTGATCCCAAAGATCAGAGAAGTCGTCACTCGCCAATCGAAGCCATGGACTTTGAACATAGGCTGGATGAATTTTCCCAAGCGTGCTGCATAGCTATTTCCAACATCTCCAGTCGGAAAATATGATAGAAACCATATTACTACCGTAGACACCAATATAATGGTACCTGCCTTCTGTAAGAAATGCTTTCCATTACTCCACATATAAACGAGTAGATTCTTCGCAGTGGGCATTCTGTATCTTGGCATCTCTACTATGAAAGGGGAAGGTACACCTTTGAAGAACAACTTATTCAACGCTAAAATCGATATTACGGTCACAACTATACTGAGAAAGTACACACTGAATATTGCGTTCCCAGCATTTTTTCCAAAGAAAGTTCCCGCAATCAAAACATAAACTGGCAAACGTGCACTACATGAAATAAAAGGAATTGATAATAAAGTAACCAATCTCTCTCTTTGGTCTTCCATGACCCTCGTTGACATTATCGCAGGGACACTACAACCAAATCCCAGAATGAAGGAGATGAAGGATCTTCCGCTGATCTTTAGATAATACATGAGTCTATCAACTACAAATGCAGCCCTCGAAAAATAACCTGTCTCTTCTAAGAATCCCATCATGAAAAATAGAATGAATATATTTGGCACAAAGGTCAAGATTGAACCAACACCACCTATTATCCCATCTGAAAGTAGTGATGCCAACCAATTTGGGGATAATCGACTGAAAACACCCGACAGCCAATCGAAAAATGCTGCAATGAGATCAGAAAGTGGTGCAGCGATTTCGAACGTAACCTTGAATATCATGTAGAGTATCGCAAGAAAAATCGGTATACCAAGATATTTGTGTGTAAAAACATGATCGATGGCATCACTAACGCTCCACACATCGTAAGATGATTCTGAAACAAAATTTCTCAGAAGATTCGAAACCAATTGATACCGGGTGGAAGAAATCTCTATTTGAACATCCTCTGGGATCCTAACATCGGAAATAACATTTGAGAGGGATTTTGTAATCTCCGGATCGCTTTCAAGAAACTTTATGGCAAGCCATCTCAAATTATATTCACTGAATTGCCTTTGCTCGCTGATTCGGTATGTTATCTTCTGTAGGATCTCCTCAATTTCAACGCCATACCTCAATATGAAACTTCTCTGATTGATGGATGGTTTTGAATAGACTTCCAATATTTTGTCACACAGTTCTTCAATCCCTTCTCCAGTTAGAGCCGATGTGAAAACAACTGGTACATTCAGCGCTCGTTCTAATCCCAATTTATCTATCACGATTCCAGCTCTTTTTGCTTCATCAATCGCATTTATAACAAATATCACTGGTTTAGCTGTTGCTTCAAGTACTTGGATCAGGAGGTACAATCCTCTTTCCATACTCAAAGAATCTGATATTATCACTATGATATCTTCATCTCCATTCACTATTGCATCACGCGCTATCTTCTCATCGAGTGATCGAGCACCAAGTGTGTACGTTCCGGGGAGGTCTACAAATCTGATTTCATGTCCTTTCCAATACTTATAACCCTCCTTTTTTGTTACAGTAACCCCTGGCCAATTACCAACCCTTTGACGCGAACCTGTTAAAAGATTAAACAGGCTTGTTTTACCCACATTAGGATTTCCGCATATCGCAACGTCTACTTTCATCTGAGTACCTCCACCACGATCTTCGACGCCATCCCTCTTCCAATGGTGTAAACCTTACCATCAACTTCCATAGATAGTCTCCCAAATTCATTGTTCAGTATCTTTATTCTTCTCCCGACATCTATCCCCACACTCTTCAGATTGTTCAAAAATCTTCTTCCACCATTTAAGGCAACAATTCTGCACATAACATTCGTGGGACAAAGAACGAGAGGAATTGGACCAATGGGTTTAACGTAGATCTTTGAAGCCTCAGAAGATCGGAGCGAGACTCTGAAGTTCCCAACCTTATAAACGGTGGGATCAACAAGAGGTGCTTTCTTGATCGCTTCAACCATTTTTCCAGGTATAAACCCCATACCGAGTATTCTCTCTCTCAAACCTTCTGGTAATTCTACTCTCTCAATTATGGCTTTTGAACCTTCTGGTAGTTCATTCAATTTTATAACCATTCCAAGCACCTCAGTTAAGGATATTCTGTTCTTTTGAACCCTTATTGAGAATTATTCTCAACTAATTAAATCATATCAAATACAGTTTGAACTGTCAATTTTAACATCAATAGTTGAAAGATCAAAGAAATTCGGTATATTCACGTGAGAGTTCAAAATAAGATTTTGCATGTTCTTCCAATTTCGTTAAGACATTCTCATCGAGTTGTTTTTTGAACTGGGCCGGAACACCTGCTACCATCGAAAAAGGTTTCACATAGCTTTTTTCCCTCACAACACTTCCCGCTGCCACAATGCATCCCGAATCTATTTTCGAACCATCCAAAACAGTCGCATTCATTCCTATCAAAACCCTATCTCCTATTTCACATCCATGGATCACCGATTTATGACCTACAGTAACGTACTCCCCGATTGTCACAGGATATCCCTTTGATGTGTGTAATACACAATTATCCTGAATATTTGAAAATTTTTTAACGATTATCGGTTCTATATCTCCTCTCAAAATGGCTCCATACCAAATGCTTACCCCCTCTTCCAAGATCACGTCTCCAACAACAATCGCATTGGGAGCTATGAAAACATTCCTCGATATCTTTGGTTTCTTTCCATGAAACTCCACAATCATTTTCTTATCAATCCTCCTTTTGAAAGCATAAAGAATAATTGATAAAATAATACTATCACGAAACAGGGGGAAAATGGATGAAAAAAGTGGCGATAATATGGTTGTTATTCATCACGGTAATCTGGGGTTCAATCTTTCCTATTCAGAAAATAGCATTGTTTGGCGTTTCGCCACTTGTTTTCAATTCGATAAAATTTTGGATTGCCTTCGTAGTAGCTTTCTTCATATGGAAAGAAAGAAACTTCAAATACGCGTTTGTTCTTGGTTTGTTGGTTGGAACAGCTTATATCTCTCAAACCATAGCACTTAAACTTACCGATGCTTCGAAAGTTGGTTTCATAACGTCTCTTTATGTACCAATGGTGCCGATATTCTCTTACACTCTTGAAAGAGAAAAAATCACAAAATTGCAGTTTTTAGGATTCGGAATATCTTTGATAGGGTTTTACTTAATAACTGGGGGAATAAACAAAATGAATACTGGGGATCTTTTAACCGTTGTATGTGCCGTTAGTTTCGCAATGCATTTGGTTCTGGTAACGAAATTCTCTAAGAGGGTTAAAGAAACAAGTTTGCTGAGTTATCAGTTTTTGACTGTTGCCTTGATCAGTACTCTGTTGAGCTTCAATAGCAGTTGGCATTTGACTTCAACAGCTATTTGGGTTGTTTTATATACGAGCGTGGTTGCAACGGTCCTGCCTGGATTAATACAATTGAAGTATCAAAAAGTCGTTGGAAGTAACACCGCAGCTTTGATATACACCAGTCAACCGGTGTTCGCCCTGTTACTCTCCTATCTTTTGCTTGGAGAGAGATTAAGCCTTTTTCAAACCATGGGTGCGATGCTTCTGTTAACGGCTATGGTGATAGCATCATTGAAAAAAGTTTAATTGGAGGAAATGAAATTGAGAAAGAAGGCCGTATTCTGGTTATTATCTGTTACGATAGTTTGGGGTTCAACTTTTCCTTTACAGAAGATCGCATTAGACGGTGTATCTCCCTTAGTTTATGTATCCCTCAGATTTTGGGTGGCATTTATCTTTTCTTTCATCATTTGGAAGAAAAGGAATTTCAAGTATGCTTTCATCCTTGTGTTAATCCTCTCGGTGGGTTATATAACTCAAACATGGGGATTAAAACTAACCACAGCTTCAAAAAATGGATTCATAACATCTCTTTACATACCGATGGTGCCATTGTTCTCCTATTTGCTTGAAAAGGAAAAAGTCAATAAGTTCCAATTCATTGGATTTATGCTTTCTCCAATAGGATTCTATATGATCTCAGGCGGGATGAGTGGCGTGAACTTAGGAGATTTTTTAACATTGATATGCGCCATCAGTTTCGCTCTACACATTGTTCTGATAACAATCTACTCAAAGAAAGTTGAAGAGACGAGTTTGCTGAGTTACCAATTTTTAACGGTCGCTTTAGTAAACACCCTTCTATCATTCAAAAGTAATTGGAACCTAACTCAAACAGCTCTTGGAGTTGCAA
>DQYP01000241.1 GCA_011043375.1 Thermotogaceae bacterium
ACCCCCTTTTTTAGGAGTTTCTCCTGCAAAAAGTGAAATTGTTAAAACAACCGTTAAAGCAGTAACAAGCATTAAAACAAGCAACTTTCTCATTAAAAAAACACCCCCTTAATTTAATGTTCAAAAACAATTTCTCCATTTATTAATACCCTCTCTATAACTGAAGTGACTTTTAATGGATGATCACTGGATATGACAATATCAGCATCTTTTCCTACTTCTAAAGTTCCAACCCTTTCATCTATTTCAAGTATCTTTGCAGGATTAATTGTGATCATTTTTAATGCTTCATTATAATCGAGACCATTCCTAACAACCACTGAAGCTAAGAATCTCAAATGCTTCTGAGGAATAACTGGGTGATCTGTCATTATAGCAACAAGAACTCCACGATTTGCCAGCACAACAGGAATCTTATCATTAACGTATTTGAATGCTGAGTACAACTTTGCAATCATAGGAGGGCCATAGACTACAGGAATACCAGCCTCAGCAATTTCGCCTGCTAAGAGATCACCACCAAAAACATGATCAATGCTTGCATTTATATTAAATTCTTTTATCAATGCTAAAACTGCCCTTATTTCATCCGGTGATGTGGACAAATGAATTTTTGCTGGCATTTCTCCTTTAAGGACTTTAGCAACTATTTCATACTGATACTTTTTTTCATCATCAATTTCAAGTTCTCGGTTCATCCATTTTTTAACATTGATAAAGAGATTTCTCAACAATGCAACTGTACCCATTCGCGTGGTTGGATAAGGTTCTTTGGATTTTACTCCTCTGTCTCTTTTAGGCCCCAAAGCCATTTTTAAAGCTGCCTCTTCCCTGATGATTTCTCCAGAGGTCTTGGTTATCAATCCTATTCCTCCGACCACATTAGCACTTCCTGGGCCAGTGTAAACAGTTGTAACACCACCAGATATAGCATTTTTAAAGGCTATATCATGAAAATGGATAGCATCTATTGCCCTCATTTGTGGTGTAATTGGTCCTGTGTAGTCGTTCACATCCGAGTATTCCCAATCAAGTCCCTCTGGAATCAAACCTATATGACTGTGAGCATCTATGAATCCAGGGGTTACAAAGCTGTCTTTGGCATCTATTATCCCAACATCTGATCCTAAAGATTTCCTTGGTCCAACGTAAGAAATTTTTCCATCTTCGATCAGTATCATTCCATCTTCCACAAATTCACTCGCTCCAGTCCATATCTTTTTTGCAAATACGGCTTTGATTCTCATTTTAATCACCTCTATGGTAACAAATCTCACCATCGACGATTGTATAAATCACCTGTGTATCTGGTTCAAAAGGCTTTCCAGATAACACAACGAGATCCGCATCTTTCCCAGGCTCTACTGATCCTACTCTATCGTCTATTCCTAATATTCTTGCAGCTTTAATGGTTATCAGAGCCAAAGCCTCTCTTAAGGAAAAACCTTCATTCACAGCAAGCCCTGCTAAGAGGTCCAAATATTGTATAGGAATAGTTGGATGATCAGTAGTCAAAGTAAATTGCAGATTCTTCATAAATTTCAAATTTGAACTATCCAGATTTGCAAGTTCAGTTCCTCTCTTTGAAAAAACAATGGGACCATAGACGATAGGAATATCTTTAAGTTCCTCTTTCAAAATATAAGCTTCAGTCGCATGATCTAAAATCACTTCCAAATCAAATTCTTTTGCAAACCTTAAGATAGCTAATATATCGCGTACAGTATGAACATGAACCCTTATGGGTATTTCTTTCTTAATAACAGCCATCAGAGCTTCCAATTTGGGATCGTATTTCTTGTCTTTTTTCGTAGAGTATTCCTTTGCTCTTGTAAAGATATTTCTGAGCTCTGCCATGATTCCCATCCGGGTTGTAGGAGTTAACTTTTTCTCGGCAAGAAATCTTTTTGGATGTTCCCCAAGTGCTATTTTCAGAAATGCTCTTCTTTTGATTTCTCTCTTATTAGCCTTGTAGATGGCACCTTGACCGGCAATGATATTTATTCGTTCTACGCTTGGGCCAAAAGACATGTATGCTCCAGGAAGAACCCCAAAAGTTGTGATACCCCCTGAAAGTGCGTCATTGAAAGCAGGATCAAATAAATCTAACCCATCAACTACATCCAAATGAGGTGTAAGCACGTCGAAAATTTCAACACCGGGATCTCCACCTTCACCTTCAAGTCTATGAATTCCAATGTGTGTGTGCGGATCTATGAACCCTGGAACTATATACTTACCTTTCGCATCTATTATTTTTTCACCATCATGACAAACATCGTCGGAAATCTCAATGTCAACAATCTTCCCATTTTTAATCGTTATCACAGGATTCAATATCTGCTCGAAAGGAGTTAATAGAATTCCTCCCTTGATTATCAAAAGCACCATCCCCCAAAGATATTTTTTTAATTATACATTAATTGAAAAATGAGTGTGTTAAGTAAAAATAAAGATTATCTTGGATATTGGGAGATTTTTACCATGCCTTAAAAGGTGTTTTTAAAGTCATTTCGGGAAGTAAATCCTACGGATGTTAAAAATAAATAAACACAATCCTGTTAGAAAACAGGATTGTGCTTAAAATACCACAGCATTCACAGAATGGAGATTATAGCCTGATTTACAATAGTCTCAAGATATTCTTGTTTTCCAGACTTGTTTGTTATTTCTTCTTTATCAATTATATATTCTTCCAACTCCTCAAAATTCGCTTTTCCTTCCAATATTTTCTTTCCAATTCCTTCTTTGTAGCTTGAATATCTTTCTTCCACGAATTTATCAATAATTCCTTCTTCTATTAATTTAGCAGCTGCTTTCAGTCCAAGTGCGAAGGTATCTATACCTGCGATATGGGCTATGAATAGATCTTCAAGCTCAAAAGAAGCCCTTCTGACTTTTGCATCGAAATTTATACCTCCCGGTGTCAAACCACCATTTTTCAATATTTCATACATGGCAAGTGTGGTAGAGTACATATCAGTTGGAAATTGATCTGTATCCCAACCCAAGAAAAGATCGCCCTGATTCGCGTCTATACTTCCAAGAACGCCATTTATTCTTGCATATCTCAGTTCGTGGTTGAAAGTGTGTCCTGCCAAAGTAGCATGATTAGCCTCGATGTTCAATTTGAAGTGTCTTTCAAGTCCGTATTTTCTCAGAAAAGCCAATACATGCGCACTATCAAAATCATACTGATGTTTTGTGGGTTCCATTGGTTTTGGCTCTATCAAAAATTGACCTTTGAATCCTATTTTTTCAGCGTAATCAACTGCCATACTCAAGAATCTCGCTAAATTATCTAATTCAAGCTCCATATCAGTGTTTAAAAGTGTTTCGTAACCTTCTCTTCCACCCCAGAAAACATAATTTTCTCCACCAAGCTCTTTGGTTATCTCAATAGCTTTTTTAACTTGAGCAGCTGCATAGGCAAAAACATCTGCATTGCAACTTGTTGCAGCACCGTGAACGAATCTGGGGTTTGCGAAAAGATTCGCAGTACCCCAGAGTAACTTCAAGTTGCTTTCTTTCATCCTTTGCTTAAGATAATCAACTATTATATCCAAATTTCTATTAGTTTCTCTGAGAGTTCTGCCTTCAGGTGCTATGTCTCTATCATGGAAACAAAAATATTCCACACCAAGTTTTTCAGTGAATTCGATAAGTGCATCAATTTTTTTCTTTGCTTTATCTATAGGATCAGTGTACTTATCCCAAGGCCGCAACATTGTTCCAACGCCGAACATATCAGTACCATCCGCGTTGAAAGTATGCCAAAAAGCAACCGAAAATCTTAGATGTTCCGACATTTTTTTACCTAAGATGATTTCCTCCGGATTGTAGTATTTAAAGCTCAAAAGATCCCTTGAGTCCTTGCCAGAATATTCGATTTTTTTAACATTGAATATTTCCATAAAATTACCTCCTTTTGAGGTTTAAACCACCTCTACGTCAGTTCTCATCTTTCTAAAACCGCCAACTTTTCTAACTTTTCCAATTACTCTGAATTCTCCTTCTAATCTTATATCTTCTGATGAACTCCCAACCATTACCTTGAACTCTCCCGGTTCGACAACTAAATTCAGATCAACATCGTGGAACGCGAGCAAATCTGTTGGTAATTTAAACTTTACAGTTCTCTTTTCTCCTGGTTGAAGATTTATTCTCTTAAATCCCTTCAATTCCATAACAGGTCTCTCAACACTAGCGAAGAGATCTCTTATGTACAATTGAACAACTTCATCGCCAGCAACTTTACCAGTATTCTGTATCTCGAAGGATATGCATACCGTTCCATCATTTTCTACTTCTGTAGGTTCTATATTTAAGTTATTATACTTAAAACTTGTATAACTAAGACCATGACCAAATGGAAATACAGGAATCGTAGAAGAATCAACATAATCTTTTTTGAAGATATCATCAACATCTCTTTTCTTTTTCTCTCTTATTCCCGATGGCTTGTGATTGTAATATATTGGCTCCTGACCTGCATTTCTTGGAAAAGTCATCGGCAATTTACCGCCTGGATTGTAATCTCCAAACAACACATCTGCAACAGCATTTCCACCTTCCTCGCCCGGTAGCCAAACTTCCAGTATCGCGGGGATATTTTCTGCTATCCATTCTATTGCTAAAGGTCTTCCGTTGACCAATATTACTACCATGGGTTTTCCAAGTTTATGGAGCTCCTTCACAAGATCTTCTTGAACGCCTGGAAGATTCAAAGTAGATCTGTCGTTTCCTTCACCGCAAGTATTATCAGATGAGAAATGTGATAATCCCGATTTTCCACCAACGGCAACTACAATAACATCAGATTTTTTAGCAGCTTCCATAGCCTCTTCAAAACCGTCTTTTGAGGTATCAACTATGTTGCAACCTTTTGCGTAATTGATAACAGTATCAGGCGAAAGTTTGGATTTAATACCTTCGGCGATACTAACTATAGGTATTGATTCCTTATCTTTTGAAAGATGTGCTGTGTAAGCATAATCACCAAGTAGATTCCTTTTACTGTCTATACTCGGTCCTATCAGTGCTATCGATTTTATGTTTTTGCTCAGTGGTAGTAAATTGTTTTCATTTTTTAAAAGGACTATAGATTCTCGCGCTACCTGGCGTGCAAGTTCTCTATCTTTAGGTGTATCAAAATATTTTGGAGCATCTTCTACTTTAACATATGGATTTTCGAATAACCCTAATTTGAATTTTGCGTATAGTATTCTTGAAACTATCTCATCTATTTTATTTTCCGAAATCTTACCTTCTTGAACAGCTTCTATCAGCAACTCTGAATAACACGATCTGTGTGGCAATTCAATATCTACACTTGCCTGAGCGCTTAAAACGGCTGCATCTTTCAAACTTTCAGCAACGAAATGAATTGTGTGAAGCATATTTATTGAGGAATAGTCTGAAACAACGTATCCTTTGAAGCCC
>DQYP01000238.1 GCA_011043375.1 Thermotogaceae bacterium
AAAAGATCGGGATTAGACTCATTACACTTGCTATTGATCTTGGTGTATCTAATTTAATCACTGCCACAGATGGAGAATATAGTATCATCATCGATGGAAGAACACTTGTATCAAAGATGAGACTTTTTGCAAAGAAAAGAACAAGTCTTCAATCCGTGAGATAAATGGGATATTAAACATTTTAAAGAGGGTAGTCCCAAGTTTTGCCAATGGTAAAATAGGGATGGGGTTTTGGCCAACCCAGCACGAATAAGGATCGTCGATCAAACTTCATGCAAAAAATCCTCGCATCTTAATGTAAGAAGGAGTCAATTTGATTAAAGTCGAAGAACTAAAGATAAAAGATATGATCTTAAATATCCTTTCGATAATTTCCATCTATAGCAGTGGAGGATATGACAGATAAAATAAAACCTGCTAAAAAACCTATGATACTAAAGAAAGCATCAAAAAAGTTTCCATCTCTGTGAGGAAGTCTCTCCTGATAAAATTCATCAAGTACCGGAAAAATCAAAAAGAAACAAAAAAACAAAAAATACACTATTCGTGAAATCTTCCTTGCGTTTTTAAAAAATGAGAAGTAAAGTATTATACTTCCAACCATGTACACAAAAAAATGCCATAACTTATCCTCGTTGAGGAATCGGTTATAATTAAAAGGTGGATTTGGGTTCAAAGAGAAATATATTAAAATAGAAACATAAACAAAGAACAAAAGCTTTAGAAATATCTTACTCACGCGTTTGTCCATTGAAATATTCATCTCTCAGTAGTCCATATATGAGAATATTCCAATATTTCCCATCCATATATTTAGCTTTTCGGATAATCCCCTCTTTAGTAAAACCAACACTTTCAAATAATTTCAAAGATGGTTCATTGTATTCATAGACTTCTGCCGTGACCCTTTGTAAATTCATAACTTCAAAAGCATATTTAAGAGTTTTCTTCAAGATCTTTTTCCCAAAGCCCCTTCCTTGCTTATCAACATCCACAAAAATGGAAATATAAGCTGTTCTGTTAAACCATCTTATATTGTACAAAGAAGCTCCCCCGACTGTTTCACCAGCAGACGATCGTGCTATGAAATTCACGACTTCAGGCATTCTATCCCAATACAGATTCTTCTCCGATAGAAACTTCAGTATATCTTTGCTCTTTATTTCCTCAAGTTCCCGTTTATCATCATCACTTTTTACCATATCCAATTGAAGATCATCCAAAAAGATCATCCCCTCTTTGAAAAGATTTTTTCTACATATTGTGACGTCATACTTCTCAGTAATGAACTGTAATTCAACAAAAAACACATTTTATCACCAATTCGATAATCCACATCGGATTCACTTATATCGACTATCATGTGATCACTACTGGCATGAAGAACCCTGGCTCTTTTATCCATCGGAAAAATACCCTTGGAGTCTACATCCTGTTCACCAATCGCCAATATTGCTCGCTTTATGTTCCCTCTGTCCTCAAACCTTGGTGTCCTTCCAAAAGAATCTTTGCCGATTTTCCCTACAGGAATAGATGGTTTTATTTTAATCTCCACAATTTCTACTTCAAGTATAAATGTTTCTCTTTCCAAATATTCGATTGTTCTGTTATTTGTAGCATCTGTTCCAAGCATTATGGCTTCGCCTATCCTGTATTGATTCACTTCATTTGGAAGTTCATCCATTTCGATCAAAGGTAAAGCCGCTGTGTTACCTGCTGATACAATTTTAACATTTACATTTTTGCTCCTGAGAACACGTGCTATTTCCACAAGTTGCTTCATTTTCTCCGGAGTTGGTATTATTCCTCCATAACATCCGAGATTGGTTCCAATTCCAACAAGCTCCACCCCACTGAATCTGCTGGCACTAACTATCTCATCGATACTGTTTTCAAACCATACACCTTCTCTCAGATCTCCAAGATCCACCATGTATATGATTTGCCTTCTCATCCCAACTTTTTTCGAAAGATCCGAAAGTACTTTCACCACCTCGAGTTCTGAAACTAAAAATACATCAACTAATTCTACCGCTTTTCTCAATTCACTCAACATGGGAATTCTTAGGAGCATGAATTTGGAATTTATACCATTTGCTTTCATTCGCTCTATATTTTTCAACCTTGAATCTCCAAGTATTTCTATTCCGGAATCCAGTAAAGTCCTCGCAACAGTGGGATCACCACATACAACTTTGGTCACACCCACTACTTCAACGCCATGCCTTGAACACATGGAATGAACCTTCACCGCATTTTTGTGTATTTTATCCAAATCTATAATCAATCTCGGATAACTCATATTTCAAGTATCACCACCGCTACAACATAATCCTTCTCGTGTGTTATCGAAGTATGAACTGCAGAAATGTTGAGATCACCAAGTAATTCTTTTGCTTTACCATCAGCGAATAGTTCTGGATTGCCAAGATCATTGTTATAAATGATTTGAACATCTTTAAAAGGGATTTTACCTATTCCTATCTTTAAGGCCTTAAAAAAAGCTTCTTTTGCTGCAAATCTTCCAGCAAGGAATTCTCTTTTTCTTTCTTCTTTTTTCAAAACTTCATAGATAGCTTTTTCTCTTTCACTGAGTATCTTTTCGGATAAAGTTAAATTTACCCTATTTGTTTTCAATATATCGATTCCCACACCATAAATCATAAAATTACCTCAATTCCAAGATTATCTCATCACCAGGTTTCAGTGGATCCATGAAACCAACATGATTACCATTCACTTTTATTGTATAATCCTTCAATCCATCGATCTCTAAATCCAAAAATCTGAATATATCTATAACTTTGGGTTGTATCTTTATAGCTTTTATATCTATCATTGAACCTTCAGAAAGAACGGAGTCCAAATTTGCTTTTTTACCATTCACTAATACTTCATACTCTACAACAGGAATGGAAATTTCCTTCCCATTTACAACCACTTTGATTTCCTCGGAATTCCACTGTATATTTAATTCTCTGATTATATCCCTCAGAGTTTTCTGAATTTTTTCTATATGTATACTCAATCCATCGGCTAACAGAATATTCGACTCAAGTTCTTTACCATCGAGGTATACTTTAACCTCATATGGCAAAAACTCTCTTATCTCACCGTTAATGGTCAATGTTAAAGGTTCATCACAATATTGTTTTGCTACCTCACTTACCTTAACACTCTTCTCATAAACGATTTTATCATTATCTTTGATAATATATTCAAGATCCTCGGGTTTTCCATTCACATACACTGTGGGGAAAAATTCTCGAGAGGTTCCATCTATCGTCAATTTAATTGGCTGTATTATGTCTTTCAACCTTACAACGGGTGGATCACCACTTTGTGGTTTTCCTACTTCTATAACATCTCCATTGTTCAAGGTGGTTCTCAGAGAAGCTTTTTTACCGTTAACCAAAATAGAGGCTTCTTTACCAAGACTGCCTTTTTTCACTACTAATTCATCGTTGACACTAAAGGTTATTCCAGGTCCTGGCTTACCAATGAGATCCTCTATCCTATAACCCACTTGTAGCAAGGCCTGTAAGACTGTCATAGAAGGATCCAAACCTATTAAATAGACGTTTTCTCCATTCACAGTGACTTTGGTGAATATCCTTGCAATTCCTTTGCTACGTGTGTAAACTATTCCAACAGGGGTGATGAATTCACTACCTCTCAAAGATTTTGTTTCATCTATAATCGTGTGCAAATCCTCCACATTCTTGAGCGCTACCCTATTATTTGGGAGCCCCAACTTTTGAGATAGCTTTTCTACAAACCCTGGAACTTTTGCCCCACCTCCTACTATCAATACCGCTGCTGGTGGTTTCCCATTCAGTTCCATGACCTGTTTAACGATACTCGAAATTATATCGTCCAACGTAGGGGCTATCGAATTTAAAACTTCTTCCTTGGATATTTTCAATTCGTTTCCAAGGATATCCTTCACAACAAATTCGTTTTTCTTATCAAGGTTTCTCTTGACAAACTCTGCTGTTTGGAAATCCAACAAAAAATCGGAACTTATCTTCTCGCTTATTTCATCACCAGCTTTTGGAACCATTCCATAGGCTATAATTGTGCCTTCCCTTGAAACTGCTATATCACTCGTTCCCGCTCCAACATCGATAAGAACCAAATTCAACCTCCTCAAATCATCAGGAACCGTTAATTCAACGGCAGCGATTGGCTCCAACGTCATATGCTCTATTTCCAATCCCACACTTTCTACAACTGCAAACATAGCGTCAACCACATGAGATGGTAAGAAAGCTGCTATAACCTTTACCTCTGCTTTCCTTCCCCTTTGATCCAGCAGATTTTTCATCCACTCACCATCAAGGAAATAATGCAAGACTGAGTAACCAACACAATAAAGGTCCAGATCTTCTGAATACTGCCTCATTTCCTCTACAGCATGCTTCACTGCATTCATCTCAAGATTTGAGATAATGTTGGCATCTATCCTTTTGTAACTCGAAACATCCATTTGATGGTATCCGATAACCGTTTTTAAAAACCTTCCTGCGAGAGCAACTGATACTTTCTCTAATTTCTGGCCAGAACGTTCCTCCAGCTCCTTTTTGATTTCGCTGACTACTTCAGCAACCTCTTTAACATCGTGTATCTGACCATCGAGCATAGCACGTTCTCTATGTTCTTTCATCACAAAATCAATTATCTTTATCCTTTCTTTCTCGGGTTCTGCAAGTAACCCTACGACTGTCCTTGTACCTATATCTAAAGCAAAGTACACGCTATCACCTCACACTTTCACTTTCGTCTCCTTTAATTGATTTCTACGATTGTAACCCCCGCTCCTCCCTCTTCAGGAGGAGCGAAACGGAAATTCTTGATCCTTGGATCCAGTTGTAAAATTTTCCTCACACCTTTGGCTAATTTCAGCGTTCCTTTGCCATGTATTATGTATCCTCTATTCATGTTATTTGAAATCAGGTTATCTATGAACCTCTCTACGACCTCCTCAGCTTCATCGACAGTCATCCCTCTGATATCTATTTCATAAACTCCTTTATTTTTAGCAACCGTCAAAGATCCCGTTTCATCCTTAAAATTTAGTGCATCGATTTGGGCTTTTTCAAGTTTATCGATGGAGGTTTCAAACTTAATGCCATTTACATCCACAATCGCCTTGTCGTTATCTAATTTCAGTACTTTTCCAACACTTGCAGTTCCGACTACTTTAACAATATCTCCCTCTCGAAAGTTCTTATTATCAACGTTCTTATGACTAATCAGACTGTCTTTGAGCTTATCGATAAAATTCGGATCGATCCTTTGAATCTCTTTATTAATTTTCTCAAGCTTTTCGAGATTTTTCGCTCTTCGTGCCTCAGCTACAGCAGTTTCTAAAATTTTCTTCACTTCTTTAAGTTGCTTTGATATC
>DQYP01000227.1 GCA_011043375.1 Thermotogaceae bacterium
AGGGTGTTGAAAAAATATTTGAAGGTTTTTTAGAGCCCTTCGGATTGAAAAACATGGAAATTGAAAAATATAAAGCCCTGTTTGTGAAATGGGTAGATGAACTTAGATTGGAGGATAAACTGATTGAAGCCTCACAAATCGATCAATTGATAGCTTTGAGGAATTTTCTCACCGCACTCGATGAACTTGAAGTCATATTGAAGAGTATAAAAAAGAAGAAACTGAGTGTACATGAATACAGAAAATATCTTTCAGTATTGATTTCGAGCATAACGTATAAACCTTCATTGGATTTCGACAATCGTGTCGAAATTTTGAGTTTGGAAGCATCACGTTTCAAGACAAAACGTCTCAAAATATTTGTTGGGTTCAACGATGGTATTTATCCGAAGATAAAGAATAATCTATTTTACTCCGGCGATAATTTTTCGGAAATACTTGGAACTCGATATTACAATCTCAAGGAACTCCAGCAAAAGCTGGATCTTTTCGTGTCGATGACCAAAACCACCGAGAAGATCTTGTTCACTTATCCAATGGCAACGGTTGAAGGAGAACCTCTTTTACCTTCCCCATTTTACTTCGATATATTTCCTCAAAAAAACGAAAAGGATGAAAATAACAGTATTCAAGATTTCATCGGTGAAAATGCCAAAATAATTGAAGATCCAAACAGCATTTCAGAACTGAAAACGGAGTATATACTTTCTAACTATCCAGATAATAGGATAGAAGAGATAGAGAAAGAGATCGGTTTAAAGACTTTAATAGATGACTTTGATGAACGTTTGACCAAAAATATTTACGAGATAAAAGAGCTCTCATTACTAAAGGAACTGGTAGGCAATAAATTCAGCTATTCAAAGATATCGACATTTGAAAACTGTGGTAGGAAATTCTTCTACAGATATATCTTGAAGATTCCCATGAGGTTCGAAATACGCTTTGAATTCACCCCATTTGAAAAAGGAATCATATATCATTCAGTTTTATCTAAAATCTTCAGAGAACTTGCTAAAAAGAACGAGGATCTCGTGTCAGTTTACAAAGAATCTGAATTCAGAGAAAGGTTGTTTGAAATATTAAACGAAGAAATAGATGCTCACATATACTACAACGCAGAAATTGTTAAAAAGATAGAGTTTGAACGTTTTAAAACTAACATCGAGGATATACTGGAAAGATTGGTGGAAGAGAATATATACGCGATCAGCAAAAATGAGGTGGATGAGGTTCATGATTTCACTCCGAAGTATTTTGAAACTTCCTTTGGTTATTCCGAAGGTGACAAAGTGATATTGGAAGATGAGGATCAAAAGATAGAGTTAGTTGGTAGAATCGATAGAATCGATGTTTCAAGTGACAACAAATTGTTTTTGATAGATTATAAAACCAAGAAAAAAGATGCGAAGAATCAACTCACTTTTTACACTCTGTCACTGAGAAAGTTAAATAAATTCAAAAAATTCAATATATACGGTGGTTGTGTTGTAGCGATCGAGGATAAATGTATATCTTCGAAATTCAAATTTGATGAATATGGATATCTACATTTTCACAAGAGTAAATCAGTTGATCTTCAAGCTTTTGAGAGAGAATTGTTGGAGAAAGTATGCCAGATACACAGTGGGTATTTCAATAAGAACAGCAAAACGAGTTGCTATAATTGCTATTTCAAAGATCTGTGTATCTTTCTCGAGGTGAGCCGATGAAAATGAAAAAAAGAAATGGATTGTTTATCTCCGCAAGTGCTGGAACTGGTAAAACCAAAAGACTAATAGACGAATATTTGAAGGTTTTTGAAGAAAACCCTGATTTAGATGTGGAAAATGTTGTGGCAATAACCTATACAAGAAAAGCCGCAAAAGAAATGAAGGAGAGAATAAGAAAAAAATTAATCGAAAAATACAATGAATCCTTACATCTTAAGGACAGAAAAGGTGAAAATGACAAAATCAAAGTTCCTCCATCACGGTGGCTTGAATTGAGAACCAATCTGAATTTCGCATGGATATCTACAATACATTCCTTCTGTGAGAGGATCTTGAAAGAGAATGCGATATTCATACCTGTAGATCCAGGATTTCAAGTGTTAACTGGGATCAGATACAACACACTTCTTGAAAGGCAGGTCATCAGGTTCATAGCCCGAAAAATTGAAAACAAAAAGGAATCCGAGAATTTCGAAGGTCTTTTAAAGTACTTTGGTCTCAATAAAACTATCGATCTTTTCAAAAAGGCAATAACATCCAAAAGGTACGAACTTTCCTTTGGAGATCCCAACATCGATTTTCATAAACCTTTATTACCAGATCTCAAAGAATCGGATGAAGTTAAGGAAATGATTGAAAAATTCAAGCTCAAGTTCGATGAACTTTACAGTGAATTCAGAGAGATGATCTTTGAAGAAGCGAAGCTCGACTTTGAGACGTTACTTTTTGAGACTTTAAAACTTCTCAAAGAAAAGGATTTCATAAGAAGAAAATATATAAGACGTTTCAAATACATCTTTGTGGATGAATTTCAAGATACCAACGAACTTCAAAAACAGATAATCGATCTTCTCCACGATCCAAAAGAAAATTTCGTTCTGTTCGTTGGTGATCCAAAGCAATCGATATATAAATTTCGAAATGCTGATGTAACAGTTTTTACGAGAACAGAAAAAGAGGAATTCGATGATTCGCAAAAAGAAATATTGAAGATAAATTACAGATCACATCCAGATCTTGTAGAATTCTTCAACAGGTTCTTTCCACATGTCCTTCAAGGTGGAAATGAACTCTTCAAGATCTCATATTATCATTCCATCCCTGGAAAATCATCCGAAGATGAGAATTTTTGCAGTGTGGAAGGAAAGAGAGTCAAGATACTGAATCTCAACGAAGAAACTGAAGAAAAAATAGATCCAAAGATCAAAGAAGCAGAATTAATAGCGAGATTCATAATAAACAGAGTAAAAACTTCAAAAAACTCGTTCAAAGATTTCGTGATACTGCTGAGAAAATTCAAAAACGAAATAAACTGCCTCACGAAAGTCTTCGACGAATATTCCGTCCCATATTACACAGTGAGTGGAGGAGGTTTTTACGATAGACCAGAGATATCGGCGATAATATCTTTTCTCAACATATTGAACGATCCTCTTGACAATGAATCATTTGCAGCTTTATTGTTGTCACCATTCTTTAAAATGACCTTCGATGAATTAATGAAACTCAAAGGCTCCGAGAAAAAGATATATGATGCCATACTCAAAAGTGAAGATCCAAAATTTCGAAGATTTCTTGAACTGCACTCGGAGTATATGAAACTCAAAGAAGTCATCAGTGTCGGCGAATTGGTCGAGATGATAGTGAACGATATGGACTACCTTGCAAAGTTGGCCTTCTTCAACAATTCAAGTAGGATGATTGCAAATGTGAAGAAGTTTATTGAGGTTTCAAAAGATTTAAGTAATGAAGGTTATAGTTTAAGAGAGTTTGTGAGTCAAATGAAAAAATACTCTCCTGAGGAAGAGAGTGAAGCTTCCTTGGAATCTGAGGAGAACGATGTTGTCAGGATCATGACCATCCATAAATCAAAAGGTTTACAATTCTCAGTGGTGATAATTCCAAGAATCTTTTCTAGTGTCGTTAATTTCACCGAAAGTATAATATACGATGACAGTATGGCCTTTGATGAAAGAGAAAGAGGGAAGATATACTTAAATCCTTACAGTGAGAATAAACTTGGAGATGGGTTATTGGCCGAATTGTTCAGAACTGAGAAGAGCAAAGCACTGGAAGAGGAGAAGAGAATCCTATACGTTGCGATGACGAGGGCAATAAACGAGTTGATAATTTGCGGTATAGAAAACAAAAACAATCGGAGTAATAGCTTATGGGGGACTATTTTCAAGAGTTTGGGATTCTATGATTCGGAAACCAAGAGATGGATCATTCCCGAAGGATTCGAAGACCTTGTTGAAATTGTCCAAAGCAGTAGTATCCCAAATCAAAAATATGAATTAGTTGTGGAAAAAAAGCCTATACAGGAAATACCAAAATCAGTCTTTCCATTGAAGGATATGGCGAAAAAGACGTACATATCTCCCACACATATATACGGAGAAATAAGCATTGATGAGGTCCTGCAGTTAGATGAGGTTATAAAAACGGATAAGAGAAAGGATATAGGAATTCTGGTGCACGAAATCCTTGAACAGGTTGGAAATAGAAGTTTGAAAGGTACGGTAACCACTTTGAAATCATTAAGAAAGGCACGGCCACGATTGGTTGATGATGCTAACTTCACAGAGAGTGATTTAGAAGTCGTATGGCAAGATCTTGAAAAATGGTTTGAAAATCCTTATATGAAAAAAATTGAAAATTCACAGAAATGTTACAGTGAGCTCTCTATTGCAAAAAAATTCAAAGATAGGATTTTATATGGGGTTATAGACAAGATATTCCTTTACGATAACGAATGGATCATAACCGATTTCAAGTACGCCAATTACAATCCAATCAGTGAGAAAAAATACAGATTTCAACTTCTTTTTTATACTTATGTTGCCAAAGAGCTTTTCAAGCCATCACCAACAAGGGCTTGGTTGTTTTATTTAAAAGAGAATGGAAACAAAATGGTCAAAGAGTATGTTTTCACTGACGATGATCTGAGAGAGTTTGAAATGGAAGTTGAGAAGAAGATCGAGGAATTTGAAAAAATGATAAAAGGTTGGGAGATGGAACAACGATATACATTGGGACAAGTGGATTCTCGTTTCCTGATTGGATAGGAACGGTCTACCCTGAGGATATCAAAAAATCTGAAATGTTTGATTATTACGTCAATAACTGGAAATTCAATGCCTTGGAAGTGAATTTCACATATTACGCTTTTCCAAGTTCGAGGACAATCTATTCCCTTTTGAGACGTTCACCAGAAAACTTCTGTTTCGTGTTCAAAGCCCCCCAAGAGATTACTCACAAATTGTGGAAAGAAGCCAATAATAATACCTTGAGAATTATCACAAGGGATTTTTTGAATATTTTAAATCCAATTAAGGAATACAGAACACTTGGAGGTATTTTATTTCAGTTTCCGTATTCTTTCAAGAAAACATCTCAGAATTTTGAATATTTGAAGAAATTGAAGGAAGCTTTCGAAAACAAAGTGGAACTCTTTATAGAATTCAGAAATCGAATATGGGCTTGTAAAGAAACATTTGATTTTTTAAAAGCGAGCGGATTATCCTATGTAACTGTTGATGAACCAAAACTCAAGGGACTTTTTCCATATATTCCAAGTTTTACGAGCAAAAACGCATATTTCAGGTTTCACGGTAGAAACTCAGGGTGGTTCGAAGCAAAGGGAAGCGAAAGATACGACTATTTTTATAG
>DQYP01000155.1 GCA_011043375.1 Thermotogaceae bacterium
AGACATATCTATTTTTAAAACCGGCCATTTTTCCCAATTCCACTTATCATATATCCATGTATCTTTGAATAACTCCTTTTCTCCTTTGAACAAATAATACAATGTCGATACTGTCAATGACTTCCCAAATCTCCTTGGCCGTGATAGAAAGTATATGTCTCCGCTTTCTATGAGATCGTATATGTATTTTGTTTTATCAACATACACAAAATTGTTTTGGATTATATCTTTAAAATCAGATTTTCCAAGCGGTAATTTCTTCACTCTTTCACTCCTTGAATTTCGAGATACCACATATGTATCAATATTATCATCCCATCGCTATCACTACCAACCAAAGGATTCCTCGTCGCTAACGCTCCTTCGGAATGACAACAAAAAAATACATCCTCGACCTTTTCTCCTATTGTCATCCCGAACGCACGTGAGAGATCTTATCCCTTACCAATTCAAAGATTCCTCGTTGCTAACGCTCCTTCGGAATGACAACAAAAAAATACATCTCCGAACTTTTCTCTTATTGGCATCCCGAACGTATGTGAGGGATCTTAAAGAAACCACCAAAAGATCCTATTAATCCATCAAAAAACGTCTTGGAATCCTCCATCTTCCTTTATCCTTTGTGGCTATTATATTCTTCCTGCTTATCATTTTAAACACGTTATCAACAGATGTATTCAAAATACGGGCTGCTTCTTGTGTGGTTACAAAATCCTTTTCAAAAATGCAAATATATCTATCCATAGCCTCTATCAATGATTCCAAAATAAGGTCTTTCAAAGGTTTTATGTCCTCTTCTTTTATATTCTCATCAACAAATTCCGGGGATAGTTTTTTAGGAACTTGATTTAAAATCCCTATAAAACCCTTTTCAGCACTTTCAAGTGATTGTATGTATCTTTCTCTTTCTTTCTTTTTCATCCCTTTTACAGTTATATTTATCAATCCATACTTAATCAAAAAGAAATTTAACAAAATCCTTCCAATCCTTCCGTTTCCATCTTCAAAAGGATGTATGCATTCAAAGAAAACATGCGAACGTGCTGAAGCTTCATCTGGAGAATATCTCTCAAAAACATATTTTGTGTAATTACACCATAGTCTTACCCAATCTGCTATATCATATTCTGGTGGATTAATCTTAGACCCAGTGATTATTACTTTTCCATATCTGAAATCACCAAGTCTTCTTGGATCTACGAGATTCTCAAATAGCATTCTGTGAATTGATTTAACAATGCTCAAACAGGGAATATCTTCATTTGTTTTGTGCATTTCTAAAGCTATACTGTAAAAATTCTTCGCAGTTCTAAAGTAATTGACAGCCTCATTCGAAGATCTATGATTTCCAGCTATAATTTTTTCGAGCTCTTCCTCATCCGAAAAGAAACCCTCAATCATTATAGAATTCCTTGTTTCATCTTTTAACATATAAAGCCACTCTTTGTTAGTAATTTCTATATTCATTAACTTGAATATATTCATTCTCTTTTGTAATTTTACATTAATAGGACTCACCTCTTATTTGTCCAATTTAAACATTACATAATTAATATATACATCGATATATATCAATTGTATAGCGTCATACAATCTATTGTCCAATTTTATCACTATTTAGCTAAACTGGACAGTTAGTAACCCTTAGTTAATCTTTGATTAACTATAATTCTACATACCAAATAAGTATCCTTACACCATTCACAGGAAATAACAAGATTCTGTTAACTAAAAGTATTGAAATCTATCAAAAACCTCATTATTTTTTAAATAGGCCCCCCACAACACCTTGATTCTGTTAGCTAAGAGTATTGATATAAAAAAACGTCATCCTGAACGTATGTGAGGGATCTTATCCCTCATCAACCCAAGGAACCCAAGGATTCCTCGTCGCTTCTTCGGAATGATACTACCGTCCTCGAAAATACTATACTCTTTCTTTTTCTTCAGCAAGAAAGATATATGCTGGAATTGAAGTTATGTTCACTCCATCGTACGATAATTGTCCACTGAGATCCCAAGTTATCAAATATCTCCTATCGACATGGTCATAAGGAAATTCTACAAGCCCCTTCAATTCTCTTTGATCAATTTCCTCATGTCTGGAAACATACGATACATTGTATAAATCGAACTTATCGCCTTTTTTACACACAAAATCTATTTCATTTTTCCCCATCCAATAGAATACTTCTTCATAAATGTTTCGAAGTTTCAAATAAACAGCGTTCTCAAGCAATTTACCTCTATCTGGTGTGAAAGACGGAAACATAGCATTTCTGAGTCCGGGATCGACTATGTAATATTTCAATGGACTTTTAACAGTTTTCTTAATAGAGTAATCAAAGTTATGGACTTCAAAAAAGATATATGCCATCTCCAAATATGATATATAATTGGATATCGTAGTTGTTGAAGACTTTTTTTCAAACGTATCCTCAAAATTTCTTTGAATTTTTCTTATTGTGACCCTATTTCCTATATTCTGCGCAAGATATTTAGCAATAGATTTCAAGAGTTTCAAATTCACGATGTTGTACCGGGCTACTACGTCCTTTAAAATCATATCCTCCGCGTATTGGGAAAGAATTTTGTTTATCAAAAACTCATTGCCAATATTCAATACAACCTCTGGAAAACCTCCAAAAATGATATAATCTTTCAGAATATTCAAATACATGTTTTTCTTTGACATGAGTTCTATTCTATCTTTTGGATTGTATCTTCTTGCCTTTAAATACTCCCTAAATGAAAAAGGAAGAAGCTCAAAATCAACGTGCCTTCCCGTTAACAATGAAGCAAGCTCGCCTGATAGAATCTTCGAAGATGAACCCGTTACAAAGATCGTTTTAACAATATCAGCATCTATCGCTGTTCTCACCCAATTACTCCAACCCTCAACATTTTGAATCTCATCTAAAAACAGTAAGAAATCATTGTCTTGGTATATTTCTTGCCTGTAAACTTCAACTATGGTTTCAAGAACCTCTGCTCTAAGATTTTCAGCCGAAAAGCTGTAATCCTCAAAATTAACATATAAAATACTCCGAGAATCACGTTGCTTGGAAAAATCCTCGATGAGTTGATACAACAGTGTTGATTTTCCAGATCTGCGAGGTCCTTTTATAACTATCACACCACGATAATCTTTAAGAATCTTGATTTTTTTAAGCTGATCTCTATCGATTGTCTTTCTTTTTTCAACTTTTCTCCATGGATTCCACCTTAAAAGAATATTCAGTATTTCTTCTCTTGTCATCAAAAACCTTCCTTTTATCAGAATTTCAATTTGATTATATCATAATGACCTACATAAAGGTCAAAAATGAGAACAATTGACTTTTCTATAAGTCACTTTATTTGACATCCTCTCAATCCCTTGAAAAGGATGGGCTTTCTGGCTTGAATTCTGTAAAGCGAACGTATTTGATCTTGAATGGAGCGAGGGATCTTATTCCCCATCAATTTAAAGATTCCTCGTCGTTTCACTTCCTCGGAATGACAAGGAAAATGTCATCCCGAACGTATGTGAGGGATCTTACATTTCCCATCATTTTAAATCATATTTTTTATTCATCATTTATCAAATCAAACTATATGTCCATCGTGTGTTATAATATTTCACGGATGTTAAAGAGTTTATTAAAAAACAAAAAATTAGAATCTAATTATTTAAATTAACACCCTATAACTCAATTTGACTTTTTATATTCAATCATTCACCAGAAAAAGTGGAAACATTGTTAAAGGTATTTAGAAACTCACCGATAAGGTGGTGAATCTTTGAAAAACAGAATTTCATTTTCCAAAAAAATCATCGCCTTGATTCAATTAACAATACTGACAGGAATTCAATTTTTATTAACACCTATAGATTTCTTTCATTACTTCCTCCTTTTAGATTTTCTCATAATCGTGGGGGTTTATTCCTTTAGAGGATATGAAATAGAGAACTTAAAAAGTTTAAATAACACAATTGTTTCATACACCTTAGGATCATTCATGGCACATCTTTTAATGTTGATTCCCATAGTTCTTCAACCAAGGCAGTTTCCAAAACTGCCTTTTTTTACAACAGGCTTTGTTTCCATAACTATCCTTCCGATCGTTGCATATCTATTTGCAAAATGGTATTTTAAGATATTAAAACCTCAACACTATCTTGTAATAGGAAAAAAAGAAGAAATTGGTAAAATAATGGATGAAATTCAAAAAGCATCAATGGGAAAAATTCAGGTTTATTCATACATGAATCCAAGCGCAGCAGCACTAAGTGAAACCCTGGAAAAAGAAAAAACATTTGATAAAATATTAATTGCCGATCCTAACCTGATAGATGGAATAAAACACCTGCTTGAAAAAGCTCGAGAAAAAAATATAGAAATAGTGTATTTACCAACACTTGTAGAGGACACTTTAAAAAGAATTCCAATTGAGGTTATCAAACTATTTGATGAATACTATGAAATAGCGTTTTCCAAGCATGTTGAAAGCTCTGTGAAAAGGTTGATAGATATAATTGGCTCAATTATAGGGCTTGTTGTTTTCTCACCAGTGATGTTGATTGTTGCATTAGCGATATTAATTGAAGATGGAAGGCCGGTGGTGTTTAAACAAAAAAGAGTTGGATTAAATAACAGGCCTTTTATACTTCACAAATTTAGAACAATGAAAGGCGAAAACAAGGAAGCAAAATTCGCAGGGCAGGAGAAAGATAGAATAATGAAAGTTGGAAAGTGGGCAAGACCATCTCGAATGGATGAAATTTTACAATTTTACGATATATTCCGAGGAAATATGAGCATAGTTGGGCCAAGACCAGAACAAGAAAAATTTGTAAAAGAATACTCTGAAAAAATCCCATTTTACAGTTACAGGCACAAAGCAAAACCGGGATTAACAGGTTGGGCACAGATAAATTATTCCTATTCAGAAACTATAGAACAAACGAAAATGAAACTCAGCTATGATCTTTGGTATGTGAAAAATAGAAATATCCTTTTGGATTTGAGTATTATTCTTAGAACAATTGAGACGGTGTTGTTTAGAAGGGGTGGGAAATAACAAAGAAGTTTTAATTCGATATACTACAATATAATGGCTGAAAAAGTTGAGAGAAATCTTACCCTAACAAACGATAATCAATACCTCAAAAACCGTAGGAGGCTTTTCAATGGGGCATGATGATAAGGCAAAGACAAAAATTCTACAAATGATCACGCGTTCAGATTGGGCAGGAGGGCAAAAGGTCCTTTATTCCATAGTTTATGGTTTGAAGAAGTATTACCCTGATGAGTTTGAGGTTGAAGTGGCATGTGGGCCGGAAAATGGAATGTTAATTCAAGAGCTTGAAAAAATTGGTGTGAAAGTTCACAT
>DQYP01000171.1 GCA_011043375.1 Thermotogaceae bacterium
TGTACTGGACAGAAGCCCAGATTGAGCTTGCTAAAATCTTATCTGAAAAATCATTGGGGGGAAAAGTTTTTTTTGCGAACAGCGGTACCGAGGCAAACGAAACAGCCATAAAAATTGCTAGAAAATATGGAAAAAGGAAAAATCCAAAAAAATACAAAATCTTGTCCGCTATTGATTCTTTTCATGGTCGAACTCTCGGTTCATTGACTGCAACAGGACAACCAAAGTATCAAGAAATATTTAAGCCCTTGGTTGATGGCTTTGAATACTTTGAGTTCAACAAAATAGAGGATATAGAGCAGAAAATGAGTGAGGAGGTATGTGGAGTTTTTCTGGAACCTATTCAAGGTGAAAGTGGGATCATTCCAGTAGAAAAACATTTTCTTGAAACAGTCCGGGATTTATGTAACAAGTATGATGCCATACTCATTTTCGATGAAGTTCAATGCGGTATGGGAAGAACTGGCGAGCTTTTCACGTACAAAATTTATAATGTAGAACCCGATATGATAACATTAGCCAAAGGGTTGGGAGGAGGAATTCCAATAGGAGCTGTTGTAACTAATGAAAAAGCAGATGTCTTCGAACCAGGGGATCACGGTTCAACCTTTGGTGGTAACCCGTTTGCATGTAGTGTAGCGATAACGA
This sequence comes from Thermotogaceae bacterium, assembly GCA_011043375.1. Lineage (GTDB taxonomy): Bacteria > Thermotogota > Thermotogae > B21-G9 > HyVt-16 > HyVt-16. The sequence goes on from DQYP01000171.1 coordinate 649, forward strand.
TAGTAAACGAAATATCAAGGAAAAGTTTCTTGGAAAGGGTTAAAGATGTTGGTAGCTATCTTAAACATGAGCTTGAGAATCTGGTTGAAAGGTTTCCTGAAATTCTAAAAGAGGTTAGAGGAATAGGATTGATGATCGGAGTTGAATTCAAGGAAAATTTTTCTGCAAGAGAATTTTCAATGAGGTGTTTGAAAAATGGTTTGCTACTGGTACCAGCTGGTAATAATACATTGAGATTTCTACCACCGTTGATTGTCTCAAAAAAGGAAATAAAGGCTGCTTTGACGATTTTCAAAAAATGTTTGGATGAAATGGGAGAACATTAAGAGGTGCCTTAAAGGCACCTCTTTTTTTTATTAGATCGATGGGGAGGTTGAAAAATGTCAAATAATGCTTTGCTTGTGTTAGAAGATGGTACATACTTTTTTGGAAAAAATTTAGGGGCTGAAGGTGAAACTTTTGGAGAGTTGGTTTTTAATACGAGTATGACAGGTTATCAGGAGGTTTTAACTGATCCTTCATATGCCGGCCAGATAGTAATCATGACCTATCCGGAAATCGGCATATATGGGATCAATGAAGAAGATATAGAGTCAGATGGTATAAAAGTCGCTGGCTTTGTCGTTCACAGAGGTATCGATGAACCTTTTAATAGCAGAGCTACAATGAGCTTTCCAGATTATCTAGTCAAGAACGGTATAGTAGCAATTGAAAAGATCGATACGAGGGCTTTAACAAAGAAAATAAGAATTCACGGTACCATGAAAGCGGCTATATCAACTGTAGATTTGAATCCAGATTCCTTGATAGAGAAAGTCAAAAAATCCCAAGGAATTTCGGAAGTTGATTTTGTGAAAAGCGTTTCACCTAAAAACATTGTAAAACACTATGTTGAAGGAGCTAAATATAGAATAGTTGTAATTGATTCTGGGATGAAATATGGGATTTTAAGAGATTTGGAAAAACAAAAAATCAATGTGATAAGGGTTCCTTACAATACTGATATAGAAACAATCAAATCATTCTATCCTGACGGAATTTTGATAGCAAATGGTCCAGGTGATCCGGCTATTCTTTATAAAACAATAGAAGTTATTAGACAATTGTTGAAACTTCAAATACCCCTTGCAGGAATATGTTTAGGACATCAGCTTATTTCACTGGCAATAGGTGGAAAAACCTACAAAATGAAATTTGGACATCGAGGTATAAACCATCCAGTTAAAGATTTGAGAACTTCTAAAGTTGTAATAACAACTCATAATCATGGATTTGCAGTCGATCCTGAGAGTTTCGGCATACCTAAAATAGGTGATGAAACTCAAGATGCCAATGTTCTCACCGAAAATCTGAAAAATTTAAAAGTTTTGGAAGGAAAGAGTCCAATGGGATTTGGAAAAATTGAGATCACACATATTTCCCTCAATGATGGAACAATTGAAGGACTGAAGTTACTCGATTATCCTGTAATTTCTGTACAATATCATCCAGAAGCTTCTCCGGGACCCCATGATGCCAAATATTTTTTCAAAGAATTCGTACAATTGATTGAGGTGATGAAATAATGCCGAAAAGAAATGATATAGAAAAAATTTTGGTTATAGGTTCTGGCCCAATTACTATAGGTCAAGCTGCTGAATTCGATTACTCCGGAACCCAGGCCTTAAAAGCACTTAAAAGTGTGGGATACAAGGTTGTAGTTGTGAATTCAAATTCCGCGACTATAATGACAGATCCAGAATTTTCTGATGCCGTTTATATTGAACCCTTAACGGTAGAATTCCTTGAAAAGATAATTGAGAAAGAAAAACCTGATGCCCTTCTTCCAACAATTGGTGGCCAAACTGCCTTAAATTTAGCGATGGAATTGTTTGAAAAAGGTGTATTAGAAAAGTATGGAATAAAATTAATAGGCGCAAAAGCGGAAACTATAAAAAAGGCAGAAGATCGAGAATTTTTCAAGAAAGCTATGAAAGAGGAAGGGCTGGAAGTTTTGAAAAGTGAATTGGTTTCTAAAGTGACGGATGCACTCGAAGTGGCTGAAAGGTTTGGTTATCCCGTGATAATAAGACCTAGCTTTACCTTAGGTGGAAGTGGTGGAGGAATAGCTTTTAATGCTGAAGAACTTGAAACAATAGTTGCTAAAGGATTGATCGAAAGCCCTGTACACACAGTTTTAATAGAAGAATCTGTGATTGGCTGGAAAGAATACGAACTTGAAGTAATGAGGGATAGTACGGGAAATTTTATTGTGGTGTGTTCAATCGAAAATTTAGATCCAATGGGAGTTCATACTGGAGATTCTATAACTGTTGCACCTTCACAAACTTTAAGCGATTTTGAATATCAAAGGATGAGAAATGCAGCCTCTAAAGCTCTCGACGCAATAGGTATCGAAACAGGAGGATCGAATATTCAATTTGCTGTAGATCCAGAAAGTGGTAGAATGGTTGTTATTGAGATGAATCCAAGAGTTTCAAGATCGTCAGCTCTTGCCTCAAAAGCCACAGGATATCCAATAGCGAAAGTTTCAGCACTTCTTTCGGTTGGTTATCACCTCGATGAAATACCAAATTACATAACTGGTAAGACAACCGCAGCTTTTGAACCAACAATAGATTATGTTGTGGTGAAGATCCCCAGATTTCAGTTAGAGAAATTCCCAGGATCAGATCCAAGATTGAACACTCAAATGAAATCAGTTGGAGAAATAATGGCAATTGGAAAAACATTCAAAGAGGCATTGGGAAAGGCACTGAGATCCCTGGAGCTTGATTCCAATCCACGATTGGATCTTGAGCATATAAAAGAATATTTAGCTAATCCAACTCCAGAAAGGATATCTTATATTTTTGCCGCCTTTAGAAATAACATGTCTGTTGATGAAGTTCATAATCTAACAAAAATAGACAAGTGGTTTTTAACAGAAATGAAATCATGTATAGATTTTGAGAAGAAAATCGCACAGGAAGGTATAAACAGAGAAACATTACAATTAGCAAAAGAGATTGGATATTCAGATAGAGAGTTGGCAGAGATTTTTGAAACAACTGAAAAAGAAATAAGAGATTTTAGAAAATCTGAGAGTATCCATCCAGTGTTTAAGATGGTTGATACATGTGCTGCAGAATTCGAAGCTCAGACTCCTTATTTTTATTCCACCTACAACGGTATTGAAAATGAAGCCAAAGTATCAACAAAAAAGAAAATAGTGATTTTAGGTTCCGGCCCAAATAGAATAGGACAAGGAATAGAGTTCGATTATGCTAATGTTCATGCAGTATGGGCATTTCAGGAGGAAGGGTATGAAGCTATAATGATCAACTCCAATCCTGAAACGGTATCAACTGACTATGATACATCGGATAAATTGTATTTCGACCCATTGACTCCTGAAGATGTTCTTGAGATTGTAGCAATCGAAAGGCCAGAAGGTGTGGTGGTCACATTCGGGGGTCAAACTCCTTTGAAAATAGCAAATCAACTTGTTGCCGAAGGAGTTAAACTCTTAGGTACAAGTTTAGAATCGATAGAAATTGCCGAAAATAGGGAGAAATTTGCTCAACTTTTGAAAAAACTCAATTTAAAGAGTCCACCATTCGGGATTGCTAAATCAGTTGAGGAAGCTATTGAAATAGCCAATAAGCTTGGATTTCCTGTTTTAGTGAGGCCAAGTTATGTGCTGGGTGGTAGAGCGATGGCTATAGTTGATTCAGTTGATGACCTTATCGAGTATGTTAAAGAAGCAGCTTATGTCTCTCCAAAAGCACCAATATTAATCGATAAGTTTCTTGAAGATGCTATTGAATTCGATGTTGATGTTGTTTCAGACGGAAAATTGATATGGATTGCGGGTTTGATGGAACAAATTGAAGAGGCTGGGATTCATTCAGGGGATTCTACATGTGTTTTACCACCAGTTAGTCTTTCGGAAAGGATGATAAAAAAGATCGAGAGGTCTGTTTATAAACTCATAAAAGAACTAAAAGTAATTGGAATAGCAAATGTTCAAATAGCTGTTAAAGATGAAGAAGTATTTATAATAGAGGCCAATCCAAGAGCATCGAGAACGGTTCCATTTGTAAGTAAAGCAATTGGAATTCCAGTTGCAAAAATCGCTGCAAAAGTCATGCTCGGTAAATCTCTTTTGGAACTTTTAGAAGATTACCGACCTTATCTAACCAGAGATAATTTTGAAAATAAGCTTATTATCAAAAATACGCTGCCTACTCCGTGGCCAAAATATTATTCTGTTAAAGCACCAGTTATACCATTTAATAAATTTCAAGGAACAGATATATTGTTAAGTCCTGAGATGCGATCAACAGGAGAAGTTATGGGAATTGGTGAAGATTTTCCAGAGGCATTTATAAAGTCACAAATCGCAGTTAACAATTATTTGCCTTCGAGAGCTGTTTTGGCCACAATTGCAGATAAAGATAAGAGAGATTTTTTGCCACTTCTTTCTTATCTCTATGATCTTGGATTTGAAATCTATGCAACTTCAGGAACCTCTAAAGCACTTGAAACTTTTGGGGTTCCAACACAGAAAGTCCCAAAAATTGGTGAAGGTAGGCCAGATGTTATAGACATAATCGAGCAAGGGAAAGTAGATTTAATAGTTATAACACAATCTAAAGATTCGAGAAAGAAGAATAAAACGACTGTATATAAACCATTGAAAACTTTTCTTAAATTCGATAGTAAAAGAACAATAAGCTTTAAAA
>DQYP01000261.1 GCA_011043375.1 Thermotogaceae bacterium
GAATTAGTCCCATGGGCTATATTTGCAAATGGGCCACCATGAATTATGGCTGGGGTATTTTCCGTTGTTTGTACTAAATTAGGATTTATAGCATCTTTTAAAACTACAGTCATTGCACCATTGGCTTTTAAGTCCGAGGCTTTCACGAATCCTTTGGAAAAATTCTCACCGATGATTATATCTCCGAGGCGTTCTTTCAAATCTTTAAGATCTTTCGCCAAACAGAGTATTGCCATAATTTCTGAAGCAGCTGTTATTATGAAATGATCCTCTCTTGGGATACCATTTGAACTCCCACCTAAAGCTATCACGATATTTCGTAAGGCTCTGTCGTTCATATCCATAGCACGTGGCCAATAAATCTTTGTCGGATTTATCCTCAACGGGTTACCAAACTTTATACTTGCATCTATCATTGCTGAAAGAAGATTGTGTGCCGTTGTAACTGCATGTATATCACCTGTAAAATGCAAGTTTATATCTTCCATGGGTACCACTTGAGAATAACCACCACCGGTAGCTCCACCTTTCATACCCATCACAGGCCCAAGCGATGGTTCTCTCAGGGTTACTATCGAACTTTTACCGAGCTTGTTTATAGCCTGAGATAAACCTATACTTGTCGTAGTTTTACCCTCACCAAACTTTGTTGGAGTAATGGCAGTCACAATTATCAGTTTACCATATGGTTTTTCCTCCAATTTTTCCATAAAACGATGATCAATTTTAGCGATATATTTTCCATAAGGATAAACGTATTCTTCAGGAATTCCTATATTGCTTGCGATTTTGGTTATTGGTTTCAGCTTCACACTTCTTGCAATTTCAATGTCGTTCAAAATTTCACCATCCTTTCCGTTCTACAATTTGAATTTATGCTTTGGAGCATGTTCTTTTGCTATTCTGTCTAAAATTCCATTCACAAATTTTCCACTTTTCTCTGAACCAAATTTTTTAGCTATCTCTATTGCTTCATTTAGAGTAACCTCAATTGGAATATCATCTTTAAAGAGGAGCTCATAGGTTCCAAGCCTTAAAATATTTTTATCGATGGATGAAAGTCTCTCAAAAGTCCAATTTATCAGATGAGCTTTTATCAAGGCATCTATCTCATCTATACTCTCCACAATCCCCCTTACAAACTCCCAAGCCTCTTTCACACTTTCGGGGTCTAAGATATCGTTTTCAAGGGTATAGTTGAAAATTTCATCTACATTGTCTCTGGTAAAGTCATATTGGTATATAACTTTAAAGACAAATTCTCTCATTATTCTCTGTATTGGTACTACTTTTTTGCCCATTCGGTAACCACCCTTTGATTATGATTATTCCTGGAACGACAATTTATGGAAGACTATTTGTACTTTAACATTGGAAATTCCAACCTTATTCGCTAATTCTTTTTTCAACAGTTCAATGATTTTTTTGGATACTTCGTTCACATTTTCTCCACTGGTAAATTCTAAAATTAAAGAGATCTTTATTTCCCCCTCTGCTTCAGTAGCCTGGCATGATTTAATATCAACACCCTCAACGTTGTTAGTTAAAATTGCCATTACCATCGAATTAAGAGCTTGTTCAGAGACTTGAATGCCAGTTTCTTCATCTTCTAAAATTTTCAAATATTTTTCTCGTGGATTCAAAAAGTAGTCTAAAAATATCACCAATATTCCTATCGTTGTTATAATAGTTTTCAAAAGCAATCCCCAAATATCCCATTTTCCACAGATCTCAACGAAATTCCTGAATGCTCCAAATTGGAACAACCAAAGTACCACTGAGAACCCTACTATCATGAAACCTACATATTTACATATCTTTCTCATTTGTCATCAACCTCACTGTTATCGTTTTCCTCAGTCTCGTTATTTGATTGTTCAACTATTTCACCTAAATTTTCTTGTATCTCTTTATCGAGATTTTCTATGTTCTGTGGCTCCTCGAAAATTATATCCTCGACTTTCACGTTGACTTCATTAACCTCGATACCTGTGAGATTCTGAACCTCCTCTTTTAAAGTTTTTTGAATATCCTTAGCAACGTCTATGAGGCTCCTTCCATATCGCACATTCACTTTAACATTTATCACTAACCTCTCTTCCTCACCTTCCACATCGTGTTGAACCGATATATTCTTTTTCAATTTTTTAATGTTTTTTCGATCATCTACATATATATCTTCTACTTTAGACAAAGCAACTGTCGCAATATCCAATATAACATTGTCGGCGATATTGATGTCACCATATTCACCACTTATTCTTTTCTCATCCATACCCTCACCTCCTTAGGCTCTTTCAATGTATTCTCCCGTTCGCGTATCTACCTTTACCTTATCACCAATTTCAATAAAGAGTGGAACATTGATTTTCAAACCTGTTTCAAGTATTGCTGGTTTACTACCACCTGAAACAGTATCCCCTTTAAATCCAGGATCAGTCTCCTTAACCTCTAAAACAACAGAGGTTGGCAATAATATCCCAAGAAGTTTATCATTGTAAAATTGAAGATCAACCTCCATATTCTCAACCAAATACCATTTTGCATCCCCGATGACTTCTTCCTCCAAAGAGTGTGTTTCATAATCGTCCAAAGTCATGAAATAGTAAATATTATTTTCTCTATAAAGAAACTGTGCTTTTCTTAAAGACAAGTCTGCTTCTTGAACTTTTTCACCACTATTGAATGACTGCTCAATTGTATACCCGGTTGTAACACTCTTCAATTTTGTTCTTATGAGTCCGCTTCCTCTTCCCATGAAATGTTTATTAACATCGATGACTCTGTATATATCGTTATTCCATAGAATGTACATTCCTTTTTTTAGATCACCAACTTCAATCATTTCCCTAGCACCTCCATCTATTTTTAGATTTTTATTAGGTTATTTTGTTTACTGAGAAGTAGAGCACCGTTTCCAGTCAAAAGCACATCATCTTCTATTCTAACACCAAATTCTCCGGGTAAATATATTCCCGGCTCTACAGTTACAACTGAACCACCTGGAAGAATATCAGTGTTTGTCGGAGATACCGCAGGAGCTTCATGGACTTCTATTCCGAGGCCGTGACCCAAACTATGCCCAAAATTCGAGCCAAATCCCGCTTCAATTATTATATTTCTTGCTATCTCATCAGCCTCTCTACCAGTCATACCAGCTTTCATCTTTCTTATGGCTTCTCTCTGCGCACGCTCGACTATTTCATAGACTTTATATTCTTTGTCGCTTATATCCCCAACGGCTACTGTCCGAGTGATATCTCCACAGTATCCATCATAAACCGCTCCAAAGTCTATAACCACTAACTCACCATCTTTAATAATTTTATCACTCGCTCTCCCGTGAGGTAAGGCACCTCTATAACCAGAAGCTACGATGGTACTGAAAGCCACCCTTTCCGCTCCAAGAAGTTTCATCTCATATTCCAATCTTGATGCAAACTCTTTCTCCGTAATACCAGCCCTTAGAAAATTCAGAGAATTTTCAAAGGCTCGTTGAGTAACTTGTATTGCTTTCTTGATTTTTTCAATTTCATCATCAGATTTCACCATTCTCATTTTTGAAATGATTTCTTCGATATCCACAAATTCTACAGTTTTCAAAGCTTCTTCAAACTTCTTATAAAGTTTGTGGCTTATCTTTGAGAAATTTAGACCAACTCTCCTGTAATTTTTCAAAAGTTCCATGAGCTTTTCTTCGCCAGTTTTCATGTTTTCGATTCCAACTAAGGTAAAGGTTGTTTCTCGCTTAACTTGTTCATAATATCTCGAATCAGTCATTATGATTTTCCTTTTATCATCAATAATTAATACTGAAAGTGAACCAGTGAATCCCGAAAAATACAAAGCCTCTGGATGATTGGAATTTTCGATATTCACACACAAATACGCATCGAGAGATTGTCTTGCCAACTCACCTCTCAATTTTTCCAAACGTTTTTCATAGTTGGATACCATTGTATCACCCCTTGATGATTATAACATCAAGAAAAACATTTAATTGACTATGATATAATTATTTTTACAAAACATGACTTCAGTAACAAATTCAATCCAGGCGGATCTTTGTTTCTTAAAAACTATTTTTAAATAATCAACAAGGAGAGAAAAATGTGAATGAGAGAAATCATTTCACAAAAGATGATATAGATACTTTTCTAACCAAGCAACCCCTTTGGACAAAATTCGTTCTTCAACCATTGTTCAAGCCTTTAATTCTTTTTTTTGTGAATCAAGCTCCCTGGGTACATCCTAACTTTATAACCATTATTTCGCTTTTATTTTCCTTCCTGGAAATTTATTTCTTTTCATTCATCCCAGGATACATGGGACTTTTGTTTGGAGCCATATTTTTTGAAATTGCCTACTTCCTGGATTGTATAGATGGGCCTATAGCACGAATGCTCAATAAAAACTCTAAATTCGGAACGGCATTGGACATAAGTGCTGATTCGTTGAGACTTGGTGGAGGAACCTTAGCATTAGTTTTGAAAGCTCTTTCTTATTCAACAAATCCAACCAGCGGAAAAGAAATATTATTCTGGGGAATAATTCTAATAACTTGTCATATGGCTTCAATGTGGATTGGATATAAACAACTTTTTGATTCTTTGGATCCAAAACTGGATTCAAAACCTTGTGCAAAAATCAACAGAACGCAGACGATCCTTATCTTAAAACCCATTTTTTGGCTGATAAATTTTTTTTCCAAGTTATCCAAAAATGACAGGAATTATTGGTTGTTTCCTACATCGGTCGAACTTGAAACAGTTGTTTATTTCATACTTCCACTACTCAACAGACCGAAGATTGCAATCATTGTGGGCGGAATATGGAGCCTCGTGAATCTCGTTTGCACTGTTGTAGGATATGTGTACACAACTAACTGAAACATGTACTATCCTATCAAATTCACAAAATTTATTCTGCGTCTTTGCTTTCTGCATTGCTATGTTTATAGCACATGTACTCGCCTAAAACCCCATATTTTAATACGGAGATACAGACGGTGTATAGTATAATAATATTGTTCAAAATGATTGTTAATAAAACAATGAAAATGTTTCTTCTGAAACAATTAAGGAGTATATTGAAGAATGCCAAAGACAGTAACCAGAATTCTTAGCATTAATATTGATAGACATCTTAAAACTGAACAGAAAATAATCTTGGGACACTTAACGTATTCAGCCTCAAAATTATGGAACACTTCAAACTATGAAATATTAGAAAATAAAATCAGTATATACGAGTTAAAAGCAAAGCTCAAGGATAATCTTTGGTACAAAAACCTGCATTCGCAGTCTGCTCAAGCTGTTA
>DQYP01000197.1 GCA_011043375.1 Thermotogaceae bacterium
GAGTTTGTAAAAGAATTGCCAGATTTCAACGTTGGTGATACTGTGAAGGTACATTTAAAAGTCGTTGAAGGTGGTAAGGAAAGAATTCAGATCTTTCAAGGAGTGGTTATTTCAAAGAGGGGTTCGGGACTCGGTAAAACTTTTACGGTAAGAAAGATAGCCAGTAACGGTATAGGTGTTGAAAGAATATTCCCATATTCTTGCCCTTCAATTGAGAAAGTTGAGATCGTCAGAAGGGGTAAGGTTAGAAGGGCGAAGATCTACTACTTGAGAGGTTTGAGAGGTAAAAAAGCGAGAATAAAGGAGAAAAGACCAACTAAATGACATCCAACACGAAAAAGAAAATGACTCTAAAAGAGCGGGCTATTTATGAAGCAAAAGAATGGTCAAAGGCTTTTATCGTTGCATTTGTGGCAGCGATAATAATAAGATTGTTCGTATTTGAAACGATGATGGTTCCGACTGGATCAATGATACCTACAATAATACCAGGAGATAGGCTCTTCATAGAGAAAATAACGTACACCGTTAGAGAACCTAAAATAGGAGAGATCGTGGTCTTTTGGACGCCATTTGTCGATAGGCAAGCTCTCGGTATGCTTGGATGGTTTGATAAATTCATGGATCTGTTTTCACCACGAAAATTCAAGGGGCATGTGAAATATGTGAAAAGATTGGTTGGAAAAGAAGGAGATGTGCTCGAACTCGTGAAAGTTCCTGGAAAGGGATATCAATTGTATGTGAATGGTAAGATACCTGAAAGTTTAAAGGATAGATATTATGACAGGGAGGGAGTCTTCTCTGATCCCGATTTTTATACAAAGGTAGCATTTCCTGAAAGAACGGTGGGAAATGCGAGATACTTCTTCACCCAGCTTCACCAAGCACTGAGTTATTCGGAGTATTATCAAAAGTATTTGAAAAACCTGGATCTGAAAAAGTACATTTGGAAAGATCCAGCTACGGGCAGGGTGAAAGTGAAAATACCAGAAGGTTTTTGTTTCATGATGGGGGATAACTCAAAGGACAGTTTAGACAGCAGATTTTTTGGTTTTGTTCCCATGGAAAATGTGATAGGGGAACCGATGCTGAGAATCTGGCCTTTGAACAGATTTGGCCCCGTCAGGGGTAAATGATGATTGAATTCTGGGATGCTGGTGATTGATTTGAAAAAATATTCATTACCCGGACATATTCAAAAGGCACGAAGGAACATTCGAGAACTTTTGAAAGCGGTTGACTTGATTGTTGAGCTTGTGGACAGTAGAATACCGTATACAGGAAGGGCCTTTGAGGAAGAGGCCCTTTTCCTGAATAAGCCAAGAATAATAGCTCTCAGTAAATCGGATTTGGCGGATGAAAAAGCATTAAGAACATGGCTCAAGTTTTACGAAGAAAATGAGGATGTTCCTTTCATATGCGTGAACTTTAAGGATGTAGATAGCGTAAAGAGATTCAAGAGTTTTATTTTCAGAATACTCAAAAATGTAAGGACCAGGTTTAAAGATAAGAAAATGATGGTAGTCGGCATTCCAAACGTTGGAAAATCAAGTATGATAAATGCCTTGGTAGGTAAAAAAATCGCTAAGATCGGGAATGAACCGGGTATAACAAGGGGAATACAATGGGTAAGTGTTGGAAAAGGGCTAAAATTGCTTGATACCCCTGGAATACTCTATAAGAAAGTCGATCATCCGGTGATTCATAAAAAGCTTTGTTTAGTTGGTTCGATAAAAAGTTTTGATGACTTAGATGAGGTGTTAGAATTTGGATTTCAAATACTGAAGGACAGATACGAAAAACTTTTGATCGAATACTTGAGAATTGAGAAAACGGAGATTTCTGATATCCAGTATCAGAACTTTTTTGAGAAATTAGCTAAAAAGAGAAAATTCCTGAAAAAGGGTGGCTTCTTAGATCTGGAAAGGGCAAAATTTTCATTTCTGAAAGATCTCATCGATGGAAAAATTGGAAGAATAATTTATGAGCTTCCAGAGGATGTGATAGTTTGAAAATCCTTGCTTTAGATACATCAACCGATAGGATCGTATTCGGTTACAAAGACGAAACTCAAAGTGCGGAGTACTCTTTTGAAGGGAATCTAAGGCATTCAAGAACTCTGATGATTAAGTTGGACAATTTTTTAGCGAGTATAAACATTGATATAAATGAAATAGAATTATTTGGTTGTGGAATAGGACCTGGATCTTTCACTGGGTTGAGGATAGGTATCGCAGCGGTTAAGGCAATGGCCTATGTTAACAACAGGAAGATCGTTGGAATACCATCTTTAGATCTTTTCGCCCTGAACGTCCCATTCGATGGTCATGTGCTCGTCGTTAAGCACGCGAGAGATATTAATTTTTATGGGGCATTGTACTTCAAGAAAGGAAACATTGTGGATCCCATAATATCTCACTTTTTCAAGGATAAATATTCAATTCTTGAGGATTTGAAGCACCTTGAAATTGAAAGTGAACTCTTCATCATTGGTGATGGTACAAATGAATTCAGAAATTTGAGAGATCATTTCAAGGTTTTTGAGTGCTTGAATCAACAGTACAATGAGATAAGAGGACTTTACTTGGTGAATGAGGTTGAGCGTAGGTATAGTTTGAATGAGAAAATTTATGATTCAAAGTCTCTTTTACCGCTTTATTTGCAAAGACCTCTGGCTGAGATAAATTGGGAGAAAAGATACGGTAACAAGGGGGCTGAAACTCAAGGTGATGAAAAAAACGGTTGAACTGCGGGATATCTTGAGAGAACTCCAGCAAAATGCGGAATATTTGGGAAATGGAATAGTAAAGGTCGATTTCTTTCTGAATCATTTGGTTGATACAGTTGCTATGAAAACCATTGGAGAGATGATAGCGGATTTTTTTAGGAGTTATTCACCTACGAAGGTACTTACCGTTGAAAGCTCAGGTATAATTCCTGCCTTTTCAACCGCTTGTAAACTCAATATTCCTTTGATCTTCGCAAAAAAGAAAGGCGCGGTGACTATGAGAAAAGTATTGGTGGAGAAAGCTGAATCCAGAACAAGAGGAAATGAAGTGGAATTGCATGTATCGAAAGAATTTTTGAATAAAAACGATAGAATATTGATAGTGGATGATTTCCTTGCGAGTGGGAAAACTATAGAGGCGTTGATAAAAATAGTTAAGAGATCTGAGGCAAAGCTCATAGGTATAGCGGCTGTTATGGAGAAAGAGTTTGAAAGTGGTAGGAAGTATCTTGAAAAGTTGGTTGATGTGCCTATTTATACCATCTTCAAGATATCATTGAACGATAACAAATTGGAATTCAAAGTTTGAAATAGGGTGGTGACGTTTTCTGAAAATAGAGAGGTATGTCATTCTCCTGCTAGTAATTGTCGTTGTGCTTGGTATCAGTTTTCAATTTATCGGCGGTGCATCCTCAGAAAACAGTAGTGGAGCGAAAAATAGTTTGAATACCTCTGTTGAAAAAAGCGAGAACATCTTGAAAAATTCTAAGTTAGATTTAAACAAAGCAACGCTTTCACAACTCATAAGATTACCGGGCATTGGCCCTTCAAAAGCGAAAGCTATAATAGACTACAGAGAGAAAATAGGTGGATTCACGAAACCAGAACAATTGATTGAAGTATCGGGAATAGGTGAGAAGACCTTTGAAAAATTGAAGGATCGTTTGTTTGTTGAAGCCAAAGTAGATACTGTTCCCAAACAATTAAATAGAGAAGAACAACATTATAAAGCTGAACAGGATTTTCCAATAAACATAAACACCGCAGATCTGGATTCACTTCAAAGACTTCCGGGTATTGGAAAAGTCAAGGCAGAGGCGATAATCGAGTATAGAGAATCAATTGGTGGGTTCAAGACCAAGGAAGAGATCAAGAAAGTCAGAGGAATTGGAGAAAAAACCTTTGAGAAGATCAAGGATTTGATTGTAATATTTTGATCTGGAGGCTTATTGAATAGAAATGCTCGATTCTAAGAAGATTCAAAGATTTTTGAAAAGGTTCTTTGATATATTCTTTTCTGTGATTGGAATCATCATTTTGTTTCCAGTGATGCTGGTGATAGCTGCTGCCATCAAGCTTGATTCTAAAGGACCTGTGATATACAAACAAGATAGGCTTGGAAAAAATGGAAGGATATTCAAAATATATAAATTCAGAACCATGATAGAGAATGCTGAGAAAATGGGTAGTGGTCTTTTTACTTTTGAAAACGATCCGAGAATAACAAAAGTTGGGAAGTTTCTCAGAAAAACAAGCCTCGATGAACTTCCACAGCTTTTCAATGTTCTAAAAGGTGATATGAGCTTTGTTGGTCCAAGACCTCCCGTACCATTTTATCCTAAAAAGTGGGAAGAGTATACTGTGTATGAGAAAAAGCGTTTTTCTGTTAGGCCTGGTATAACCGGTTGGGCACAGGTGAATGGTAGAAACGAGATAGATTGGTCAGAGAGAATAAAATTGGATGTCTGGTACGTTGATAATTGGTCGTTAATCTTGGATTTGAAGATAATTTTGAAATCAATAAAGGTAGTTTTGAAAAAAGAAGGAGTGTATAAGAATTGAAAGAGCTCCTCATATTCGGTGCTGGGGGACATTCGAAAGTTTGCATAGAAACGGCACAATCGATGGGATATAAAATAAAGGCAGTTTTTGATGATGACGAAAATAAAAGAGGAAACAAAGTAGTTGGGATATCTGTAATCGGTGGAACAAGAGAACTCTTGGATAATTATCCTCCCAATGAATACGAGCTTTTCATAGCGATAGGTAGCAACAAGGCACGGATGGAAAAATACGAGTTTTTCAAAAATGAAGGGTATGAATTTGCAACGTTGATACATCCTTTTTCTTTTGTATCAAAGACTGTGAAAATAGGTGAAAACGTTTTGATCATGCCTGGAGTGGTCGTAAATTCGTCAACGATTATCTCGGATAATATTATTTTAAACACGAGCTGCACTATTGATCATGATTGTAGAATCATGCCGCACGTTCACATCGCTCCTGGTGTAAATCTTGCGGGCAGTGTTTTTGTGGGAACAGGAAGTTTTTTGGGAATAGGATGCAAAGTTATCCAAGAGGTGAAGATAGCCAACTGGAATATCGTGGGTGCTGGTGCTGTTGTAATAGAGGATACGGAGGATTTCGGAGTCTATGTAGGAGTCCCAGCGAAGATGATAAAAAATTTGAAGAGAGTTTAATTTGGAATGGAGGTAATTCCATATGGTGAGTTCGAGAAATGATTTAAGCTTTTTCGAGGCACTTTTGATCTACATTTCCGTGCTGATAATTCCA
>DQYP01000305.1 GCA_011043375.1 Thermotogaceae bacterium
GGATATTTCTCTTATTTTTGTCATTCCGAGGAACGATAGTGACGAGGAATCTTATCCTAACAAGTAATAAGTTTCTTTATATCATACTCTTAGTTAATAGAATCAAGATGTTGTGGGGGATGTTCCCTATTTAAAGAATAATGAGGTTTTTGATAGATTTCAATACTTTTAGTTAACAGAATTTAAAATATTCTCGGAGGTGGTGAAATGTCAAATTTAATTGGTAGACGCATCAAATATCTGAGAGAAAAGAGAGGTTTCACTCAAACACAGTTGGCTCGCCTTGTCAACATAGGAAAATCGACGCTGTCGGAATATGAGTCAGGAAAAGCGAATCCAACAGCCGAGGTTATTAGAAAAATCGCCGATGTGTTGGACGTATCTGCGGATTATCTGCTTGGTTTAAAGGATACTTATGAAAAATTCAATGAAGTAGTTGAAATTGATGTGCCAGAAGTTGTGAAGTATATACCTCTATACGAGGTTGAAGTATCCGCTGGAAATGGAACCTTTCCAAATGGTTTCTACTACTCTGAAGCGATTCCTATTACATTTCCAAACATAGACTATGCTTTTAAAGTCATGGGGGATAGCATGGAACCATTGATAGCCAATGGATCAGTAGTTTTGGTTAAAGCCACACCGATTGCCGATAGCGGTAAGATGATAGTTTGCCTGTACGATGATTTGATACTTCTGAAATGGTTCTACAAAAATGGAAGCAACATCGTACTGCTCTCTGAAAATCCCGCTTATCCACCAATTGTGGTAAATGCTGATAGAAGATTCCAAATAATAGGAACTGTGGAGTCAAATATAAACAGCGGATTTGTGAAGAAATTCAAAGGGGATTTTCAAATCGATAATGATCTTTGATTAAGAAGCGTTTGTATCATCCTGCTCCTTATTTTGGGAATTAACCGACTTTCTGACTCGAACTATACTCCATATCTTTCCCATCCACGGTACTATATTGGTTGTATACATTTCTTTAACCAAATAAAAGAATCCAACTTTTTCTGCAGGACCAATATCCAATTTTGATATCCTTATCGCTGCGATTAACCTCAAGATGAAGGAAATTAAAAATGCTATCCTTATGGAACTGAAGTGCCACAAACCGATCTGTAAATCGATATTTTGAAATGTACTAACTATGAAACCAGATAATACGGAACCCAGGAAGAGAGAAAAATTCACAGTACCGTTGAATATTGCGAACGCTTCTGTTTTCAGTTCTTTTGGAGATACAACTATAAGCGTATTGAAAATCAATGGACCAGTTCCAGCGGTTATGAAGATACCTATAAAAATTTGGACAATCAAGATGTAAAGAAATGATGGAAGTGCAAAAGCCCACAGCAATATTGCAAAAGCCTGCATCAACACACACAACTTCAAAAGATACTGAAAACCGTATTTATCTCCAGCGTTGCCCCAAAATGGTTGGAAAATCGTTCCCATGAGCATTCCAATAGCGTTCAATAATCCTATAGTTGTGTAATCGAACTTCAGTTCTTTTATTAACATCACGTTTATGTATGGACCTATTAAACCGAGTGCAAAGTACCACAGGGCAAAACCGGACAGAAAATTCTTATAATACTCGTACTTGAGTAAGAATTTGATCGCTTTGAATGGATTCAATGAACTTTCAGTTGGCCTATAGGGCGGTTCATCTTGGAATCTAAGAATTAATCCATCCATGAAACCTATGACTCCAGCTATAGAAAAAAGAACAGCGAAACTTTTGAATCCCTTACCGAAGATATCCAATATACTTCCAGCAATAAACATCACTGGTATTTGGACAAAGCCGAGTATGAAATTTCTAAGACCAAAATATCTTCCAAGTCGTTCAGAAGGCACTAAATCCGCCATCCAACTTTGCCAAGCGGGAACGGACAAAGCAGCTGTTATTTGTATATATAGAAATATGCTCAAGGCTATTGGTATCCTAAGATGCTTTGGTAAAAATGGAACGATCGCGAAAGTTAAGAAGGATGTTCTTGAAGGCCATAATAGCCAAAAAACATATTTTTTTCTGCTTTTTAACTTATTTGAATACAATGGGGCAAGCATTTGAAGGAAATTAGCCAAAAAAGGTATCGAACCAAACAATCCCATTATCAAAGGATCTGCTCCAAGCCAGAGAAAATATCCTGTCACGTAAGGACCACCAAAAAACTGAAGAGCAGTTACACCCAGAATACCTTCTATTATTGCGATCTTCAATGCTTTATTTATTTGTTCTTGAGTAAGTGGTTTCAAGATGATTCCTTCTTTTCCATCTTTTCTATTGTTAACGTACCTATAGAGTATTTTAAAACTAATTTGTCCTAAAGATTCTTTCTCAAAATTGAACTTTATGAAACAGTTCTGTTTATCTGTTCAATTCGATTGATTTGGATTTTTTATATTTCTTATGCACACTTTTGAAAATTGCATCGATTATCACGCTGAGTGGTAAAATATTCATAAAAGTTGAAGAAGGGAGGAACAAGGATTGAAACATTCTGAGGCTTTAAGAAAATTGAAAGTGGCTAAAGGACAAATCGAATCAGCAATGAGAATGATAGAGGACGAAAGATATTGTATAGATATATCCAAGCAGATCTTGGCTACAATCTCACTGTTGAAGAAGGCGAATTCAAGCGTTTTGAAAAAACATATCGAGACCTGTGTTAAGGAAGCGATGAAAACGGCGAATATTGATGAAAAACTCGAGGAGCTCGAAAAGATCATGGATTATCTTGAAAAAACAATATAAAACTTGACAAAGTAAATTAAGTGTGATATATTTTTTGTGAATGATATCCTACCCACGTGGGTAGGATTGGAGGAAAGAAAAATGACTTCAGAGATCATAGAACAAAAAGTGAAGGAAGAAAAAATGAGTTTTTCAGTGACAGGTATGACCTGCGCGACATGTGCAAAAACGGTTGAAAAAGCTTTATCTAAAATAGAAGGGGTTAAATTCGCAGCGGTAAATCTTGCAACTTCAACAGGATTTATTGTTGCCGAAAAAAAGATACCACTTGAAGTTGTACAAAAGACAGTTGAGGAAGTTGGATATGGTATATCTATCGAATCACCACAGACGCTTGAAGAAATGCGTTATAAAGAAGCAAAGAAAAACCTACTACTAAGCTGGATCGGTACAATTCCTTTGGCAATACTTATGCTTATCAACATGTTAGCTTTTAAAATACCTGGCTTTGAGTTTCTGGAACTTTTTGTAGGTGGTTTTGTGATATTTTACGCAGGTAAGAGCACAATAAAAGGCGCATGGATAGCTTTAACTCACAAGCATACAAATATGGACACATTGATATTTTTTGGTGCAGTTGCTTCTTGGACCACCACTTTGCTTTCACTTCTTGGATTTCCAATAGCTTCTTTTGGTGCAATAGGTGCAATGATAGTTGCTTTTCATATCACTGGAAGATTCATAGAATCGCATTTGAGAGATAAAGCTGCAAAGGAAATAAAGACTCTTCTCAAGTTACAAGCAAAAGAGGCTCGTGTTTTAACCGATAAAGGTGAATTGACAATGCCAATAGAAGCTATCAAAAAAGGATTTATAGTTCTTGTGAAACCAGGTGAGAGGATTCCTGTAGATGGAGAAATAATCGAAGGAGTCTCTGGGATTGATGAATCAATGATAACAGGTGAATCCATACCAGTTCAGAAAACCATTGACGATGAAGTAACTGGAGGTTCACTCAATCTAACGAGTCCTTTGAAGATAAAAGTCACTAAAGTTGGAGAAGATAGCTTTCTCTCTCAAATGATAAAACTAATACAACAAGCCCAAGGGACAAAAGTTCCTATTCAGGCTCTTGCAGATAGAATAACCATGTGGTTTGTTCCAACGATAATAACCTTGGCTTTTTTAAGTTCGGTTGTATGGTACCTAAATTTTGAAAGACTTTCACCGTTTATTGAATCAGCAAGTAAAATCTTTCCTTGGATAATGACTGGTAATGATCCACTCTCATTTGCAGTATTCGTTTTTGTTGCAACCATAGTGATCGCATGTCCATGTGCCCTTGGACTCGCCACACCAATGGCCTTAGTGACGGGCACAGGGCTTGCAGCTAAAAGAGGATTGATAATAAGAAATGCCGAAGCGATACAAACGTCTAAAGAGGTTAAATTCGTTTTGACGGATAAAACAGGAACGATAACAAAGGGTAATCCCAGGGTTGTAGAACATAACTTGTCGAATGAGGAATATGGAATCATCAGCGGTATAGAGAAAAACTCCGATCATCCACTTGCAAAAGCTATATACTCACTCATGGAAAGTGAGACGAAGCCAAATCATGTTGAAGAAATTCCCGGTCAGGGAATAAAAGCGAGCGTTGGAGATGATGAATACTTTATCGGTAAACCTGAAAATCCTGAACTATATGCTAAACACTTTGAGTTAGGAAGAACGGTTGTTGAGGTGAAAAAGAATCAGACTCCGTTGGGTTATATAGTTATAGAAGATCCAATAAGAATGGATTCCAAAAGTGCTATAAAAGAACTTAAGAATATGAAAATAACACCCGTAATGATAACAGGAGACAACGAGAAAACAGCTTGGGCGGTTGCTAAAACTGTTGGGATAGAAGAGGTCTATTCTCAGGTAAAACCTTCCGACAAGCTTGATATAGTTAGAAAATATCAGTCAAAGGGTTCTAAAGTTGTAATGGTTGGTGATGGAATGAACGATGCGGCGGCTTTAAAAGGTGCTGATGTTGGAATTGCCATAGGTTCAGGAACTGATCTTGCAATAGACAGTGCAGACATAATAATAACCAAAGGCGGGATATACAAGATAGTTGATGTAATAAGTATATCTAAATTAACATTCAAAGTCATAAAACAAAATCTCTTTTGGGCTTTCTTTTATAACACAGTTGCAATACCAATGGCAATGGCAGGACTCTTGCATCCGGTGATAGCAGAGATAGCGATGGCGGTGAGTTCTATAACGGTCGTTCTTAACTCGTTGAGGATCGGTAAAATCAAATTTCGCAGAGGTGAAACTGCTTTGGATGCCTAAGTAAATGAAAGATGAGGTGAAAGTATTCAACGATGAATTGAAGGATCAGGAGAACAATGGGCAATCGAAAGGTGGAAGTACTGAAATGAAACGGAGAAAGTTAAGGAATATGAGTACGGGAAAATATTGCTAAGGAGGTCTGTAAAATGAATTACGTGTTGAGTGTCCCAAATATGTCTTGTAATCATTGTGTGATGAGAATAATGAAGGCTTTAAAGAAAATTGGTTTAGAGGATTTTA
>DQYP01000183.1 GCA_011043375.1 Thermotogaceae bacterium
AGGATGCACATAGGATTTTCCAATCAGAGTGTGAGATACATCATCTATTAGAGTATCTACATATATTTTGAAGTTTCCCGGTAGAAACTTGAAATACAGACCTATCATACCATTATCGTTTATCTCCTCGTGCCAGGGACCCGCACCCTGTCTCAACCATTGTATTGTTTGATAAGGCCCGAATGAAAACAGATATATGAGATCGAGAGATCTCCCGAAAAATAGGATGGCATCTTCGAGCCCGAATTCTAAAAAATCAAAAGGTTTCAATGCATATCGCCGGTAATAGAGCGTTTTCGGAATCTGTAATAGTTCATTGTCTGAAAAATTAAAAAATCCTTGTCTTATGAAGACGAAATCGTTCTTCAATTCCATCCACTTGAAAGGTTTCCAGGAGATCGATACAGCAGGGTAGGGAGAGGAATTCGGAGATATAAATAGTGGATACGATTTTCCAATTCCTTCTTCTAATTGCAACAATCCAATGCATGCATCGAACGTGGAAAGGTTTAAGGATACATAACTTTCCCTGGTGTAATCGTACCAATCTCCGAGTATTCCGCCCTCAAGATTTGGACTTATTTCACCTATCTTGTGTGTCCTCATATCCATTGCAACAAACGCCGTGAATGGTCCATCGCTTACCGAAATATCTGCACCATAGTAAAATCCTGGCGATTTTGTCAATAGATTTAAATCAAATCCTGTAAACAAGTCAAAAAAGAATTGGTTGGAAAATGATAAAAATGACAACAATATCAATGACACTATAATTGAGTAAAATCTCAAAGAAGATCCCCCCATTTTTTGAGTTCATCGAACTGGAAGATAATCAATGAGTTTAACACTACATTTTTCTGAATCTACTTCAACTTTTGCTCCTATTGGTAAGGTGTATTTGAAAAAAGTTCCGTGATAAGCTGGAAAACCTATGAACGATGGAACATCAAGATAGCCGATGTGGTATTTCAAAGCATCGATGATATTGTAATCATTACTTCCCTTTCTTGTAGAAGTAAATCCTGCAAATATTAGAGATTTTATCCTACCTTTCAATTCATGTGAAAGTTTCCAGAGCATTCTATCTATGGAATCTAATGATTCGTTAACATCTTCCACGATGAGTATCGAATCGTTGAAAATGTCCAAACCAATTTGATTCATCACAGTAACGATCAAGGACAGATTTCCAACAAACAAATTACCAACGACTCTGCCACGTTTGAGTGTTAAAGCATTCATCTTTTTTGGAAATTCAAATGGTAAACTTATCTTGCTTGTCAATAACTCGATGAAAAAGTCGAAGGATTCTCTATTATTCTCAAACTCTACTACCATTGGACTGTGAAAGGCTGAGGCCCCAAATTTATATTGAAAAGCAAGCAAAGAGGTTATATCACTGTATCCACATATTGGTTTATTCAAAGGTCTTTTCATGTAATCTATCAATCTATACGATCCTCCTCCACCTCTTGAACATACCGTTAAATCGCAAGTATCAGACAAATAATACAGTTCAGAAACTTTGTCAACCTCTGAAATGGATTTGTAGCAACTTTCACCTACTTCAACTTCAAAGCCATTGCTTTTGAGAATTTCAATGCCCATTCTCAATTTATCCTGATTTGGTAAAGACGCTGGTGAGGAGATGCCTATTTTTGACCCTTTGGTTATGAATTTCAACTTATTCGATCATCTCCTTGAGATATTCCATGATTTCGTCTATGAAGTTGTTCATGGTTTTATCCATAACACCCATTATTTTGATATTGCACTTTTGAAAAGGTATTAATAATTTCAGTGCCTTGCTTTCCGAGATCGCTTTCGCCATCGATGGCGTTATTTCGCCCAGCATCGAATTTGCCGCGATTATCCCTATAGTACCTATTATCACATCAACCTTCGAAGAGGTAAAGACTATGGCATTTTCACCTGATGCCCCGACGTCTGCACCTGCTTTCAACATCTGAGAAGTCGCGAGTGCATTAGTTCCAAGTGCGATTATTTCAATCCTATCTCCAAAGTTTTTTCTCAATCTTTCTATTACGATTTTTCCTATTCCTCCTCCTTGGCCATCGACGACAGCAACCCTCAATTTCAAACCTCCCTGTAACTACCCGCTGTTTTTGAATAATTCATACCGCTTTACATCAATATGTAAACCAAACCTTGTGGTCTCCACAACAATTTTGTCTTCGAATAACTAACCTCAAAATTATCATCAAAAGATGTACGTAAGGTTAAAGTTCGTTTCTTTAAACTCCTAATTACACCTACCATT
Organism: Thermotogaceae bacterium; assembly: GCA_011043375.1. GTDB lineage: Bacteria > Thermotogota > Thermotogae > B21-G9 > HyVt-16 > HyVt-16. Next base: position 2,282 of record DQYP01000183.1, read on the forward strand.
TTCTTACCACTACGAACAGCTTTAACAAGATCCCAATGTTTGAACCCTTTGAAAGTTTCGTGTTTCTTCGTTGGATTGTTTATTTCTTTTCTACGACGTTTAGGGATAATCAAAAAAGGTCTTGTCTCTATTTTGTTTGTATTCAATATAGAACATGCATCCAACCAATGATCTTTCTCCAATCCTAATTCTTTTCGTTTCTTTGATGTTATCCATCCAAATGTTACTTTAACATTTTCTTTGCCGAATCTATCCACTAATTGCTCGTACAAATACCATTTCCCTTGTTGCAATATAGCAGGATACTTGTATTGTTTAGGTTTCTTTTTTAATACCCATTTGCCTTCGTGTAGTTCCTTGTGACACTTAGCGCACAACGTTATCAGATTGTTTAATGTGTCCGTACCACCTTTGTTTCTTGGAATAATGTGGTGTATCTGCAATTTGATAGTTGTACCACAATGTTGACATTTATAACCATCTCTCCACAACACCTGTTCACGTCTGTTTCTGCCTTCAAAGTCTGGTTGCTGATACTCTATGCTTTTAAGTTTTCTTCCACATGCCATGCTTGACGTATCAAACCAACCTAATTCGACTACGACTCTGGTCATATTCATGTATTTTCGTAAATCATCTACCGCTCTTAAAATTACATCTTTTCTATATTTGACACTTGGTGGCATCCATCCTTTAGGACGACGTCTGTTCAAAAACCTCGCAGGCCTGTAACGTAGTTTTCTGTTTCGTCTGTTTCTTCTATACATCCTACGTTCGTCAATCTTGCGTTTGACATCCTGTCTCAATCTCACATCAGTTGCAAATATAATTTTATCTTTACCTTTAACAGCAATACCTACGAACTCTGCTCCATCGTCTATTCCAATAGTAAATTCTCCTTTTGGTTCTTTGACTTCGTACCTCAACTGAATAGTGAAAGGTACCATCTTGTATACCTTTGCTTTACCTTGTTTCAATAGTTTTCTTGCCCTTGCTGGATGTGTTGGCAATAACGACCTGCCTTTTGCATCTACCACAAGCACCATATGATATTTAGGAACACCCATTTAAGGGTACCTCCCTTGTGGGGTTATGGTGCCCCTCGCCCATGTCCCATGGTCTCTGATAGCCATCGAAATGTATACCGACATCTCAGTCTACGTTTCGTTCCCGATGGCCGGTAGAGCTTAGAGCTGGAGCAACACCTTAAGGTACCTGTCCTCACGGACAACCACGGAACGTAGGTGGTGAGATTTCCACCTCTTTCACACCCTGAGTTCATTTCCTCAGGGGAGCTTATCCCACTTCCAAGGACCACCTCGGGCTCAGACCCCTAAAAACACTAATTGTTATATCTTGATATGTTTTTCAGAGGTCCTTGATATTCTTCACCTGAAAGGTTATTGCGCCATTACCTTCACTGTGAATTTTTTTCGTTTTTTCAGGAATCAACAGAAACTTTACACCAACATTTTTGATTTTATCAAGAAGTTGGGTATTTTTTGGAATCGAATCGATTATTAATATGACTTCACTGTTTTTTTTAGAATCAGAGAACTTTTCTAATTGATCTATCACACCCTTGATAGCTTCGTATTCGCCACTACACATCGAGTTCAAATACAGGATTTTGTATTTCACGACCGCAACCGCAGCACTTGGCTCGAGCCTCTTGAAGATGTTCAATGCGCGTGTGATATTTTTCTCATCATCGATTCTCGTATTCGATTCATTTGAGTATTTCAATTTAAAGTTCATGTTTTGCGATTTGATAGTGTATTTGATCACTGTGGAATCTAAAAAAGTGTAGAGATCCCTAACATCCAAGGAATACGGTTTTTTTATTTTAACAATTTTGGGGGTTTCACCACTGACTATACCTTTGAAATCTTTGGCAAGAATCAGTTTGATATTTCTGCTTTCTATATTTTTCAATAGATCTTCACCAATTTCACTGTTTATGAATATAGTTCCTGAGAAAATCCCGAATTTATTCACATAATCCAAGATTTTTTCAATGTTATATTCGATATCTGGCGTATTCATTATGAATCTAACCACACCATTCGAAATTAAAGCACAACCTCCCTCCGACAAAGCGTTTGAAAATTTTAAACTCTCATGAACATTCTTTATATCATCGATGGATGGTAATTCGAAGTTTAAAAACTCGAGGTTATCAAGAAAACTCGATTGTGAGTAAACCTTCAAAAGCTCAGCATCCTGGTAGAGAGTCGTATCGTGATCTAAGGGTTGAATTTTATTAAGCAACAAATATTCGAATTTTTCTGAGGCGAAGGTTTCCGATAGAAATTTGTGAAGATCCGCATAATAAACTATGAGTTTCAGTATCGATTCCAAAGCCAGTTTTCTTCTTTCTTGAAGAGGAACATCACCACATTCTTCTAATTTCTTTATGACGGTTTCAAGTGATTTTTCACTCGTGGCGATAACAATATCTCTGTAGTTTTTCACAGCCAATTTGATCAATACACTGAAACTCATCTCTATTTTGTTTAAAAGCTCTTTTTCATTCCAAAGTGGTTTTTGTTTTGGAATATCAATAACAAACATGTCAAATTTCTTCATAATGGAGATATTCAAAAAATCAATCGGAAATTTTATAGATAAAGATGAAAGAGGTTTGAAAAACTCTTTTTTCTCAATTTGTGAAAATAAAAAATCTGGAATGTATACTTCGATGCCAAGTCCTCTCAATTTCTGTGCATAGTTCAAAAAACCTGTCGAAAGCCACAGCACGTTCTCTATGTTCATTTACCATCACCTCTTTCTGATTGAGGCCATAATCACTGCGATTATCAAAAGTATAGCACCTGATAGTTGAAATGTGCTGAGTTTTTCACCTAAAAGAAAATACGAAAAAATAGAAGCGAAAACGGGCTCTCCACTGAATATCAATGCCGTGGTGTTGCTTCCTACGATTTTTTGATATTTCAACTGAACCAGTATCACCAAAACCGATGCAGCGATTCCAGTA
>DQYP01000223.1 GCA_011043375.1 Thermotogaceae bacterium
GTAAATTTGAAAGAAAATACATGATATTACTTTTATTCTATTTATTTCTTGCTCTAGTTGTATCATTTCTCTGTTCAATAATGGAAGCCGTTCTTCTTTCAACACCACAATCCTTCTTGATTGTTAAGTATGAAAATGGAAATGCCTGGGCAAAATTATTTGTTGATTTAAAAACCAATATTGATAAGCCTTTATCTGCAATTTTATCATTAAATACAGTAGCGCATACAGTTGGTGCAGCTGGAGTTGGAGCGCAAGCAATTAAAGTATTTGGTGAAGCTTCTTTTGGAATTATATCAGCTATTTTAACAATTTTAATTTTGGTAATCACAGAAATAATCCCAAAAACGATTGGAGCCAGATATTGGAGAAATCTGGCCATGATCTCTTCACGAATTATAAAAGTCATGATAATTATAACCTATCCATTAGTTATTATGTCAGCAGTCATTACGAAACTTATTTCAAAAAAAAATCAAGAGCAAACTACCAGTAGAGAGGAAATTGCAGCATTAGCAAATATAGGAGCGGATGAAGGCATTTTTTCAAATAAGGAACATAAAATAATTCAAAATTTACTTCGGCTCAAGAATGTGAAAGTAACAGGAATAATGACACCAAGAGTTGTTGTTGCTGTCGCCGATGAGAAATTATCTCTAGAAGATTTTTTCAAGAATAAAGATTATTTAAAGTTTTCTCGCATCCCAATATATTCAGAAAATGATGAAAACATAACAGGGTATGTTTTCAGGCAGGAAGTTTTTGAAAAACTGGCAGAAGATCAACATGATTTAAAACTGAAAGATGTTAAACGAGAGATAGTTGTAGTTCCAAATAGTATAAGACTATTTGCATTGTGGGAAAAATTATTGGAAGAAAAAGAGCATATTGCATTAATTGTAGATGAATATGGTGGTTTAGACGGAATTGTAACAATGGAAGATATTATTGAAACTATGCTAGGTCTAGAAATAATTGATGAAACCGATACCATAGTTGACATGCAAAAATATGCAAGGGATAGGTGGAAGGAAAGACAGGTTAAATATAATATAATCGACAAATTAAATAAACAAGACGAAGAAAAAACGCCACCTAACATTGAACTGTGGTAAAATCCACCACCACCATAGCTAACAAACGGAGTTTCCCACATTTCAACAGGACATAAACATTAACTGGAAATTTTTAAATTTGAACGTAGCTAATTAAGGGAAGCTTTCAACCGAATGATTGAAAAATGACTGACTTTAACGATTTTGTTTTCAAGCCCAAAAGCTATCGCACATTGCACACATTTGCAAATCACACAAGCCAACCCTCAAACTAAAATTTGCAAAAGAGTACAATTAACAAACGCACGAATTAACTGTGGGGATTTAGAAACCCAGAATAATAACCATGAATTATAAAATAATCAACGTTATTTGCACCGCCTCCAAACATCAATTGTCGACTTAAACAGGTCTGATTTTGGAGTGTGACCAAAAGGATCGCCGGAAAAATCCTCATCTATCCACCAAAATCTGTAAGGAGCATTTCCTCCTGATTGAACGCTGAAACAAATATGCCTCCCTGTATTAGGGTCTTTTAGAACATAACGACCGCTATGCATTCCTGGAATATAAAGATAATCGCCAAATGTGAGTGATTGCGTATCTGATACTTCACAATAATAATTTGCAAGCATAAGAGTTGTTGCTTCTGTACTGGCATTTAATGATGATTCTTGTTCATCGTAGTAAAACTCTCTTGCAGCACCATGACATACTTCGTTATCACCAACAATAGGGAATGTGCTAACTTTTTCATTAAGCCAATTAGAGAATAAATCTTGTAGGTCTATCCAAACTTCAGTTTGTGTTCCAATAATTTCAGCCAGCCTATTTGTCATTGTTTGCTTGTTAAATCCTGTTGCGAAATATGACACAATATTGGTTGAGTTTTGGTTGCTGGCCAGTATCTCAATTCTCAAGGCATCACGTTCTTCATAGCCCGGTATAAGGCAATCTCCAGGGACTTCTATCTGAGTAATCCGCAGTTGAATATTTGGGTCTAAGGATGGTGGGTCATCAAATGGAAAAGGCCCTCTAAATGGTTCTTGTGATAGCGATAAATTCCCTGAACTTTCCAGCAACATTTCTTCCAACCATTTCAAATAACCTAAAGCTTCATGACCTTCAATTATAGGCAGATTATAAGGATCGAAATTAATAGTTGATGGCAAACCATATTCACTATTGTCTTTAGCCGTAATTGAACAATCTGAGGGTAATTTTCCAGCTTCAATAGCGTTTATCATAGCCTCACGTTTTTCTTTAAGTGGAACAAAGCGTATGAACTCATTAAACCATGCTAAAAAATGATCTCTTGTTAGTGGTGCAACATCCAGGTTTTTAGAACTAATTTCTGCATTTGCATTGTCTATTGCTATATCGATAGCGTCTTTATCACCTTCTTCGGGATTTATAGTTTTTTTATCACAAGCACTTTGTAGAATAAACAAGCTTAATACTATTGTTACTAAAATTACTTTTGTTCTCATTAAATTATTTTTTTGAACTTATTAAACGCCCTTACGGCTTATTTGTTATCCTTTATTATAGTTTTTTAACAATCGTTAATGACAATTCTTGAAAAGTAGTTTTCAGAGATTTAATATCTAAAACTTTCATTCTTTATTTGAGTTTTCTTAAAACAAGTAATTTACAATAACATAAAAACCGCTGTTCCCATCCCTGTTATCAGTTGCAAACCCGTAATTAAAGCAAAGTATAAAGTTTTCATTTATGGCAAAGTCAAGGCCCAAACCAAAAGTTGAATGTAATGATTCATCACCTGCAATAATGTTTATGTCGTTCGGAATATTCGCTGTCGGATATTTGTATTTCTGAGTTATCAAACCCATATCAGCAAAAGGGCTCAACGCAATGTATAAATCTTGTTTGAAAAGAATGGTTCGGTAAAATTTCCAGCGAACCTCAAAATTGGCATAAGCAAATCCATCCCCCACAATCCTGTTTCGCATTATACCTCTCAAAGTCCTTGAGCCTCCCAAACCGTCACGGGTTGGCCTGTTGGAATAATAGACAAATGGCAACATATAGAAGGGTATATCACCGCTTAATTTTAGCTGGTATCCAACTCTGTATGCAAAATTCATTTTCTCTTTAATCAATGTAAAATACTGACGATGAGTTAATACTAACTGAGAGAAGGAATAATCATTAGCTAAAAATGCTGGTGCATATTGAATAAACATTTCCGACCATAAACCACGCATCGGATTTGCCTCATTGTCACGTGAATCGTAAACTAACCCAAGTTTCAATATGTTTGTATTGCCCCCGTTTTTTTGTTCGGGAGTTATAATTCCCCAATCATAATAGTTGTCATACAAAGTGTTTACATCCGGTAACTTTTCTGAATCATCCCTTTTTTTGTTTAATTTATCAATATCTACTGTTGCAATATTTGCATAGTAAAGGCCAAAACCTGCAACCAGCCAAAGTTTAGTTTTTTTAATATTGTACTGAAAATCTGCTGTGAGCCTGAAAAGTTGCCGTTTTTGTTTATAATAAACTTCCGTAATGTAATCTGCATTATCCCTTTCGGTGAAACCTGCATTATACTCAGCCTCATAACCATTAAACCCAAAAAAATCAAGTGTTTGTTCAGTCAGGTACGCAAAGTCGCTGGTTATCCTGAAACCTTCAAATAAAACACCTGAATCGTAAGTTAACTGGTTTGTGCCACTTCCCCTGGTTGAGCGCGAAAACTCAATATAAATGGAATGTTTGTAATTTGGATAAATAGTACCATCGCCATAATGATATAAATTTGCCACTGCACCATACTGAAAACCAACATCTGCATCATACCCCAAAACAGGAAAAGCACCAAAGCCCCAACCTTTTTTTGTTTTTACGGCAGTAGTATCTGTTTCCTGTGCAATAAGGCCCAGACTTAAACTTTGCAGAAATATTAATAGTATTATTGTACTACTTTTCATTTCAATAATTATATTACTCAGTTTTCATTCTGTGTATTTAATAGTGCCAGCATAAACCCATTACCTTTCAATGTTCCGTAATAACCTTCATTTACACTTTCTTCATTGTATTCTAAAACAGAATCCGCGGCATTGTCAGGTTTGAAAATAATAAATGGAACGGCATCCCTTGTATGTGTTTTTATGTCGCATGGTGTTGGATGGTCAGGGATAAGAGCAATAGTAACCGGTTCATCCATCTTTGCTGTTTCTTTCATAATATACTTTACAACCCTACTGTCAAGATATTCTATTGTCTTTTTCTTTAATTCGTAATCACCTTCGTGACCTGCTTCATCACTGGCTTCAATATGAAGGTAAACCAAATCAACCTCTTTAAGGGCATCAACAGCAGCTTTTGCTTTTCCCTCATAATTTGTAGTATATAAACCGGTTGAGCCTTTAACTTTAACTGCTTTCATTCCGGCATATTTGCCAATCCCATATAATAAATCAACTGCTGATATCATTGCACCAGAAACGCCATACAATTCCTGCAAAGTTTTCATCTTTGGTTTTATTCCGGGCGACCAGGGCCATATTGAATTAGCAGGATCTTTACCTTCTGAAACTCTTTTTTGATTAACAGGATGTTTACTTAGTATTTCTTGCGATTTGAAAATAAGATTATTAAGAAGGTTTGATAATGCCACATCATCATCAACAGGTTTTACAAGTACATCCTTAAATAGTGATCCCGGCACATCGTGAGGAGGCGTACACTTCACATTGTTTTTCTCTCCCTTTATTACCAACAAGTGACGATAACTCACGCCCGGGTAAAACTTCACTTTCTCCGTTTCCAGTTTATCCTGTAAAACAGTAATTAATTCCTTTGCTTCCACATTACTGATGTGTCCTGCTGAATGATTTTTGATTTTCTCATTTTCAATACATATAAGATTGCAACGCATAGCAATGTCAGTATCTTCCAGTTCAATGCCCATACTTGCGGCTTCCAGTACACCCCTGCCCTGATAGACTTTCTTTACATCATACCCTAGAACAGCCATATTGGCAATTTCACTGCCTGGGGGCATATCATCAGGAACTGTAATAAGCCTTCCACAGCGTCCTTTTCTACATAACTCATCAATATTGGGAGTATTGGCAGCCATTAATGGGGTTTTGTTTCCAAGTTCGGCTATTGGCCTGTCTGCCATTCCATCGCCAAGAATGATAATATATTTCATTTGTAATTACTTTTAAGATATGATTTGAA
>DQYP01000164.1 GCA_011043375.1 Thermotogaceae bacterium
TCTGAGAACTGGAAAAAACAGATGTACATGATCTTTCCAAATGGTTCCATCGTGAACCCGTCTGTGAAAAACAAAGAAGAGCGATACACCAGCATTCTACAAGAATTAATCGAAGATGTTCAACCACTGCGCAATTCAGGCAATTGTATCGCATGCGGCAGGCGTGATGCAGATCGCTCATTGTATAAATCGGAAGTGCCGTTAACAGGAAGTGGAAAATTTGTAAACTTTTATTCGAATGCGGCAAATGGCGCTGATTATTGTTCTGCATGTGCACTTGCAGTACAATTTCTGCCATTGGTACTAAGATCTTGTGGAAAGATGTTATTGCTGTTACAATCAAATTCCCACAAGGTAATGAAATACTGGGCTAATGACTGCATAAAAAATGTCAGGATGCAAGTCGCCACTGGAAATTATACAGGATGTGCTGACACCGGATATAAAAACCCTAAAAACGCGTTGTTTCACATCACGGAACAGTTGATCATGGAATATGATGAACGGTGGCAGGATGAAAACGTCTCTCTTCGCTTATACCACTTTACTAATTATGGGCAAGGTCCTGCACTGGATATTTACGACCTACCCACAGCAGTATTCAGATTTCTTGCCTACATAAAAACTCATCCGCGCAGAACAGATTGGTATGCGATTGTTAGACGTGGGTATCATGTAAACTGGAATAAAATTAATGAAAACGATGAAGAAAGTTATAAAAATAGAGGGAATGATGTGAATGATGTTTATGAAAATTTACTATCGAATAGATCGATTGTGCGTTATTTCATAAACCGAACTAAAAAGAGCGTCTATGGTAACTGGTCGCTCTTTTCGTATTATCTCAAAGAGGTGAGGAAATTGGATGAAAACCGTATCAACGCTATAAGAGAATTGGGAGATGAAATTGCATCTACCATAAAAGAGAACAACGATCCAAAGAGATTGGGGCAACTTGAACGAGCAGCAAATTACAATTCCTTCAGAAATGTCTTGCGTAGACTCATAAAAGATAGGATAGCGGCTAAAACTGAAACGCCGCTGTTCACTTTTGATGACTACGTTCAGAATATTTTGCCAGAAGGCGCGCTGGGGTGGCGTGAGACACAAGATTTACTGTTATTCAGGATTTACGAGGTTCTTCACGGTTGGATGAGTGAACATGGGGTCATTAGTGATGAACCAGATGACGAATCAACTATTGATTAATGGAGGGAATATATATGAAAAATATATTTGGATTTGTACTTGTAGACACACCACATTCAGCGCTGAACAATGCTGGAGAGGATGCAGGATCGAGAACTGAAAACACTGTTGCTGTGAAAACAATCCGGAGAGGGCGGGATGTGTATCCTTACATCTCCGGACAGGCACTTAGATATTGGTGGCGGACAACACTCGCGGACAAATTCGACTGGAAAATATCTCCGGTTATTCGAGAAAAGAAGATCGCATTCACTGAAGCGAATCCGATCCGCTACGATGACGACGATATGTTTGGTTATATGCGAGCGATAAGGAATGATACTTTGACACGCGTATCTCCACTGAAATGTGCCCCACTGGTCTCGGTATTAAGTCAGACTCCGGTTGATGACTTTGGTGTCATGGCTCGTCAAGAAAGTGACGCGGTGCCATATGAACACCAATTCTATTCGACTATAATGAAAGGAATTTTTTCATTAAATATCGATCAGGTTGGTGTTTTCTCAAATGTGAATCGGACAGGCTTTAAAAATCTGAATGATGATCTTGAGAAGGAATTAGAAGAGTCTGGTGCTACGAAAGTCGAAAATATGTGGACACTTCCAAAAGATGTCCGGACCAAACGAATCACCAATACAATTGAAGCACTTGCTTACATATATGGCGGGGCAAAGCATACAACACACCTAACCGATGTAACGCCAAAATTTATCATCTTGGTAGTGTATGACGGTGGGAATCACATCTTCATGAATCTTGCAAGAGAAGAGAAACGAGAAGTGAAGATCAATTTCAAAGAGTTGGAACGAGTGCTAACAGATTATTCCACTGAGATCGTCTCAGACGTGTATATCGGAAAGAGCGATGGGTTTTTACCCGAACTGGATAAAGAAATCGATGATTTCAAAAAGAAGTTCTCTGGGAAGACGATCCACACTGGTTCGCCAAAACAGGTTATAGATTTGTTTGCAGCAGCAATTCCTGAACATATCGAGTAGATGAGGTGGTATGAAAGTAATTCGGGTTAAGCTGAATGGGTGGACCGCATCATTCAGATACCCCATTTTTATAAGTGGGTATCAACCTACACTACCGCTACCGCCGATTTCCACGATCTATGGTATACTTTCTGCTGCAAAAGGAAAACTGGTCACGCCTATTGACACGAGAGTAGGTTTCGTATTCACTTCGAAAGGAAAGGCAGTCGATCTGGAAACGATTTATGAACTGGGGGGGAACCTGAAAGCAAAGCCTAACGTTATCAAGAGAGAATTTTTAATTGATCCTGAATTATATCTATATATTGAAAATTTAGATTTCGGGGAGTTCTTCAAACGACCCCACTACCCAATCCTCATAGGAAGATCGTCCGATCTGGCGATGATCTCAAGTGTTGAGGTCGTGGAGTTAGCCGTTAGGGCGGAAGTTTCCTACACAAACACAATATTGCCGTTCAACTTTGCAGAAGCACACGGCATGGTACACTCTCTGCCAACACATTTCACTGACGAGGTACCACGAAAGGCACAGGGCACACAAATCTACTATCTCCTCGATGATGCAATCGAGATAGTAAGAGAAAACCAATTGGTAGATCCTGAACACGACTGGGGGGTATACTTGCATCCTTGAAACGATATATGCCAAAAGCGAACCAACGTGGGAAACCCTGCAACAACACACAGAAAACTGTCTCAGTGTATTTAAAAGCATAAAAGAGGCATACCCGAACATTCCGGAAATTTGCAGTATACCCGATTTTTATGAACATCTGTTTTTGGCTATTTTTTTACACGATGTCGGGAAAATATCCAATGGCTTTCAAAAGGGGCTGAAGGATGGTACGATCTGGGGATACCGCCATGAGATTCTTTCTGCGACATTAGTTGATAAAATCGATATATCTGATTTTTTATACAGGCAGGGAATTGCTTTAGCTATACTCACACATCACAAGAATATCGCGACCTTGCGGGAGAAATACCGAACGGTTCCAGAACACATCCCAGGGCATGATCTTTATATTGCGGAACTTCAAGAATTCGTTGATGGCAAAGACATTATTGGTGAATTTTTACAATTGCAAAAAGAATTTAGCAAGAAGTATCTTGGATATGAAATCAATAAAATATCGGCACCACAGTTCATCGACGAATTTTGCGATGCCTATAGAAAATACCTTATTCCGTATAAAAACGGCATCGTAGATGATGAAACGACAAAGCTTCATGGGGTATACGGCATCTTTCTCAAAGGGCTTCTCACAGCTTGTGATCACTTGGCATCAGCCTCCGAAACAACGATACTCTACGCAATACGGGATATAAAACGATGGTTCAATTTCAAAGAGTACCGCTCCATCCAAAACGATGCATCGGTTGCGGTGGGCAATACTTTGATGGTAGCCCCAACCGGGATTGGGAAGACCGAAGCGGCATTGTTTTGGAGTGAACGCAATCAGAATAGCGTCTTTGGTAAAAGAGTATTCTATGTGCTGCCATACCGGGCAAGCATCAATGCGATGTATAAACGCATGCAGGACATATTCAAAACCGAAAAAGAAAAATTTGGGATAATTCATGGAAAAACTAATTATTATCTATTCAAAAATTTTGATTTGATTTGTGACGGTAGGAATGTAACAAAGGAACAAATTAGAAATATATCAGACTTGAGCAAAAAAATATTCCGACCGTACAAAATATTGACTCCGTTCCAACTAATAAAGCCTTTTTTTGGAATAAAAGGATTTGAACAGAGGTTTGCTGAAATGAGTAATTCGTTGATTGTTTTTGATGAAATTCATGCTTATGATCCGCATACAACTGCATTGATACTGGAGTCGATGAAAATTTTGCATGATATATTCAACGCAAGAATTTTGATCATGTCGGCAACAACACCACATTTTTTGAAAGAGATGATAGCCGCCAGTCTACCTATAAAAAATAATATTCTTGTGGAGAAGGGGATTTTAAAATCAATTGTCAGGCACAACATCAGACTGCTCAATGGCGATATCAATTCAAATGTTGATAAAATTGAGAATTGTATAGATTTGAATAAAAAAGTTTTGGTTGTTTGTAACACCGTTGCTCATGCGCAATCGATTTTTCATACACTATCTGATGGTCAAAATAATGTTGGTTTAATTCATGGTCGGTTTGCATTGAGAGATCGTGAGGCAATAGAACGCAATATAAACTCATTGGATGTTTTGGTTGGTACACAAGCTATAGAAGTTTCATTGGATCTTGATTTTGATGTGCTTTTTACCGAGCCTGCACCGATGGACGCGTTGATACAAAGATTTGGACGCGTGAATCGACGTGGTGAAAAAGGTATAGCGCCGATTTATATTTTTGAGCGTGGTTCAGAAGTTGATAAATTCATCTATGATTCAAAATTGGTTGAAAAAAGCTTAGAAGCTTTAAAATCGGTAGCCGACTTGAACGAGAACCAAATTCAAGACCTTGTGGATTTCGTGTATTCGGAAGGGTATACTGAAAAAGATATGCGCATATTTAACCGGGCACGAAACGCGTTTCTTGCAGTATATGAAAATATTTATCCGTTCGACGATTCCGAATATGGGGGGGAGTTGTATAAGTTAATCGACAGTATTGAAGTGGTGCCGGAGTTTTATGAAAATGAATATATCAACGCAATTGAGTCTAAAGATTATTTCGAAGCCATGAGTTATGTGGTTTCTATCAGCTATCAACAACTAAAGCGATTGGAAAAATACGACTTAGCTATTCCCTGCAAGGATACTTATTTAATTCGGCAAAGCCCCTGCTCGGAGTATTCTAAGGCCGAAGGACTCCAGATCAGGATGGATAAAGCTAAAGACTACAGCTTTAATATAATTTAAGTATCTATGCGCTCCAGAATCGCCCTCCGCAAAACCACCCCCGCCCCGATCCACTACGACTACCAGTACGGCATAGCAGCGATGCTCTACAAAAAACTCGCACACGCAAACATCCGCTTAGCAA
>DQYP01000204.1 GCA_011043375.1 Thermotogaceae bacterium
CCAGAGAAAAGATAGCAAGTATAATTGCAGATTGTAGTAGATAAAAGCTGAGAGTGCAAAGCAAAATGTAATCGTAAGAGAGTAAAATGGAAAAATCAAGGGTGTCACGAAAAAGGTGGGCCTCCTAAATTCCAACGGTTTCAAGTTATACACTTTAGATTAACAAGGAACATAAAGGGATAAGAGAAAACATGGGAACCAGTTTCAATCATCTTTGTAGTAAGCCAAAGATAATAGTTTAGCCTGAGTTTCTCGAGAAAATCCTTTTAACATCCATACGGTGAAAGCAAGTTGAACTAATTCAACATGCCTTTCTGTACTCTTTGCTGAGAGAACTGTGGTTTTAGTCCAAAGTTCTGCTTCACTTCCTTGAAATAGATCTCGATGTAGTTTCTTTTTAAACAATACTCGAGTATCTCTTGCTCAGTCATGAAGATATCACTGCAAAGAATCACTTGTATTGTTGTATTTTGGAATAGTTACCGCAACAGAAGCTGTTCCTTTTGTTTGCTTCCTCAACGATGTAAGAGTAACTTTACATCATTGAAGATAACATCCATTGTTTTTTGTGAGCAAAGTGAACATGTTCAATGATATCCAAGAGGATTCGTGATATATTTGTGTTAGACATGGAATCATCCTTTCGTATCGAATTTACAATACAATTTATTCAGCTTTTCTCGAAAGTAACTCAATTTGCATAAAACCATTTTGATTTCTTCTCCAAATTTTTCCCAGTTAATTTCCTCATACCACCCAAGACTCTTTACCCCGTAGTTTTTTAGAGTGTTTTCCAGCATAATTTGATTCTTTGCGACAGAATATATAATTGGAATCTTTCTTAAAGTTAAAACTTCGTAAACGGTTGTAGAGGCTGCTGTCAGTACTATTTTTGATTGCTCGATATACTTTTTTAATGATCTTGGCTTGTGGATTATTTCAAAAGAATCACTTACAATCTTTTTGATTTCCAAAATTTCCTCTTCCTCATAGGCGGGACCTATAATGATTCGCTTTTTTATGGGTAATTCTTTTAGCTTTGCAATAAACTTTGGCATAAGCCTGTGGGGATCTGAACCCCCAGTTGTAACTAGAATACCCTCTCCTCTGGAATTTTGCAGCTGTTCGTTCCAATATTCAGGTTTCATAGCGAGATATTGGGGGCCTAAAAGTTTTATTGTGGTTTCTTTGGCAAAGTCATAATTTAGATCGGTTGCATACAAATTTCCGTTAATAAGAATGTCAGCATATACTTTTTCATGCAAATCATTGTTATCGTCAAATAAAATGAGCCGAGCAACCAAGCCAAGTTTTCTTATGTAAAGACTGTCAGCTCGGTACGAATCACATATTATCAGGTCAGGATTTAATGAGCTAATCATATTTATATCATCTTCGTCGAACTTTTCTGAAATAATTGTTTTTTTGTTATCCAAAAGGAAAGTACTTTCATTTAAGACAAAAACAATCTCGGCGCCAGACAAATCTTCAAGGGCCGTCGATATAGAAAAACACCTAAAAAATGACCGTACCCTGTATTTTTGCCAAGTTCCGTTCTGACTACTATCTTCATTTTCATCACTTTTCCACAAGTTCAACAATGCCCACTAAAGCATTGTACATAAACGCTACCCTTTTGTTCCCGAGAGCAATTGCTTCTGACGGTTGATAGAGCAACAAATATTTGCTTTTCTTCAAACGTGTTATACTGTTCTCTAAGTTGTCAACTTCGTAGCAAATATGATAAAGAGTCGGACCTACCTTAGCTAATATGCTGTCTATACTTGAACCGTCCCTCATTGGGGATACTAGTTCTATTCTATGGCCTTCTTTTTTCATAAAGAGGATTAAAACACTTCTTTTTACATCTTCTATTATCTGAGAATCTTCAACAAACCCTAATTCTTTGAACCTTTCTCTCGCTTTCTTGATCTCTCTTACTGCATAACCAAAATGATGTATTTTCACCTCTCTATCAACTCCCCATAAAACACACGAGGTTCTTCTATGTTCAAATTTCGGGAGTAAACTTTATTACCTTCGTTATCATTTTTTATAACGGTATATCCAAGTCTTTCAAATAAATTTTCGACAGGTTTGTTTTTCTTAGTAGGATAATAAAAGGCTATTAGTAGCTTCATTCCATCTTTTTTAAGTTTCTTTTCGATAAAATCTATGAATTGGTCTTCTATATGTCTTCCCATAACGCGGCAGCTCATTAAAAATGTGTCAATTTCCGCTTGTGCTCTTTTTTTGTCTTTTTTTAATATCATTAATACCACTTTACCATTGTCTCCAAATTTATCCTCTACGGAAGCTATGAATACATCATATCGTTCGTCATTCATAAAGTTTCTAACGTCTGTTTCCGTGTATCTTTTCGTAGTTAGATTGAATTGATTCGTTTTCTGAGTTAATTGGGCAGCTCTTGGAATGTCTTCCTCTCGCAACTTCCATACATATATTTTTGTTCCGAGATCTTTCAGAAAATCTTCAGCTGACGCATATTTCTTTTTTAACGCAGTTCTTTTTGCGTTTTGTATATACATCTGTGTTTTTTTGATATCCTCGGCTGTGACCCTTAACACATAGAAGAATTCGTTGTAAATTTCCTCAGCAAAATCTACCAAATTGGCTGTATCTTTCGGAAATTCTGGAACAATAATTTCTGGAATACTTTTCTTCACTAATTCTCTCTCTACTGGGTTATCATCTATAAAAACAATGGAGTCAATACCGATATTCAACTCTTTAGCCAACTCTATGAGATTTTTTGACTTGGGGTCCCAGTTTATTTTCATTAAGGCGAAGTCGTCTCTTTTCAATACCATATCCTTGTGTTTCTCAAAGACATCTAATGCATCTTGTTCGTTGTTTTTAGATACAACAGTGAGAATCACCCCTAAATTTTTAAATTCTTTCAACCTCTTCTGAAAATCCTTGTACCTTGCTCCTTCTTTAAATTCTGATAACTCTATACCCTCAATTCCATCCTCTCCGATCACACCACCCCAAATTGTATTGTCGAGATCAATTGCAAGGCACTTTTTTTTCTCGCCTTTTAATGCCTTAATACTTCTCTCGATTTCTTTTATTATGAGTTTCTCGCCTTTTGTTGAATACTTCATCCCCCCGAGGTACCATAATTTGTTTGAATAAAAGTTTTTTCTTCCCTCTTTTTCTACTAGATCTTTCAAATTTAAGATGTGAACATTGGTAAGCTTCTTAGCGAGCTCAATAAGTTTTCTATACCATTCTATTTCCACAAACTTTTCTTCCCTTACTTCATCACTAGCTCTTATTTGTTTTGTGAAAAAATCGAGAGAATTAAGAAAGAAAAAGATATCTCTTCGTTGAGAGAAGACATGTTCTAATGCCGAAAAGTATTCCTCGATATCAGTCATGATATTTTTACGATTGAATCGAGGAAACAATTGTTCGCCATCCAAAATAACGAAAACTGCCTGAGGATGAAATTTATAAAGTTCTGAATCAAAATTCAGAATTTCTTGGAGCCATATACCATAGCCATCCGGGGAATATACCTCACAAAAATCGATCCTTTTCACGAGAGAATCGACATTTACATTGGAAAGAAGTGCAATCCTCATAATTACTCCTCCAAATACTTAAGGAAGTCGGCTAAACAATTTATATTGGCAACTTCTTCAAATGGTATTGATAAATTGAATTCTTCCTCTATAGACGCCACAAGCTGTATATGTGCTAAAGAGTCCCATTCGCTTATATCGTGTCTGTTCTTATACAAATCAATACTATTTACTTTTAGAATTTGCTTAGCAGTTTCAAGAAGTTTTTCTCTCATTTCTTGTCCCTCCATCATGTAATCTTAGAACCTTGGAATTCTCTTTAAGTGTTCTACAAAACGCATTTTGCGCTTTTTCTAGGATCTCGAAAACATAGTATAGAGCAAAAAACTCCATGAGAGCACCATATCCACTATTAATTAGATCTTCCTTCACCAAAAAATGTCCTAATTCTACACGAAAGGGACCATCGTTTCCATACTGAAGATATTAAAATAAATTACACCAAATGGCTCGTCATTTAAAAAACCCACAAAAACCTTTCTACTCCTATTTTTTTCCAAACCTTCCAAATATTCTTTATGCTCTTCCAGAGAAATGATTTTATTAGTAAACATATTTTTTCTCACAAAATCTTGATTTCTCCAATTGAGTAAATCAATCTTAAGATAATAAGGTAGCCTGTTAATGTCAACAAATTTCAAACCCTTACTAGCTTCGAATTTCATAATTATCTCCCCAATCTATAAGGTCAATCCTCAGTGGTTCTCCTTTTTCTATATCTCTCTTCGCCCTCTTACCAATGACTTTTCTGTAATACTTAGGATGCAATCCATATCCAGGTCTTACAACCTTTATATTGTCTTCTGCAAAAAATTCTCCTGCCTTTATGTTTCGTGATACGAACATTGATTTTGCGTGCTCCCTACTTTTTTGTTGTTTTTCTGAGAGTTCATATGTTACTCTTCCGAGTGCTTTTTCTATATTTCTAACAGCTTTAACCATTTCAGCAAACTCGTCAGGTTCTAGTGAAAACTTTGCATCAGGCCCGCCTAATGATCTATCTAAAGTAAAATGCTTTTCTACCACTTTGGCACCAAGTGCCACAGCACCAATAGGAACGGCAATTCCTTCGGTGTGATCGGAAAGTCCCGATACTACCCTGAATGTTTCAGCTAGATTTGGTATGGTCCTTAAATTGGCTTCCTCTATTGGTGCAGGATAAGAACTTGTGCATTTTAACAAAACTATTTGATTGTTTCCATCCCAGATAGTATCACATTTTATCTGAAAGTATTTGTTATCACAGTTCATTGTTATTGTGAGTGGCTTTGAGAATCAACTCAACCGCCTTTTCTTTGGTCCTCACAAAACGGGTCATCTCTGGATCAGTAAGAGTTAGTGACCTTCCTGCCTTCGTAAAAAGTGGTAAAACACTCCCGTGGCTCATAAAAATATTACCAAATCTTACAGAATAAATTTTGTTTGAATTGAATTCCTGGAGAACTGAGCAGCATTTATGAGCCTTCCCGCCCCAAAACAACTTCCTGCTTATAGCCAGAACTACCGTACAATAATTGAATAGTGAAAGGAGTTCTTTGCACTACTTTTGCTTTCTTTTGTTTAAGTAGTATTCTTGCTTTTGCAGGATGACAA
>DQYP01000311.1 GCA_011043375.1 Thermotogaceae bacterium
AAAGCACTCGCGATCGGACGCGCGCTCGTTTCTGGGAGTGATATGATCGGAGATTCCGGAAAAGTGATCAAAACCATACATTACGTGGGAGATGCTATATGGAAAGTACTCTGATAACGAGATTTCCGTATTAGTGTTAATCTTCGTGGTTGGACTGTGCTAACAGCTTTTATAGATCCGCGGCAGAAGACTCCGTTGCCTGTAGCGGGGAGGGGCGATGGTCACTTTCACCCTGCTTTTGGGGGAGATTTATGTGGTGGTGGGGTGATGTGGTTATGAGGTCGTGTGACATGAGGGATGCGAGATCGAGGATGTGTTCTGACGATGCATGTGAGCGGCGGAGCGGGCGGTGCACACTGATGGCTGCCACGTGGTGTTTCTGCAGGGTGCTGTTGGCGACGGGATCTGTTGGGCCGGGCAGTAGATTTATGCGGGGTTGGCGCGGAGAGAAATGCAGGGAGATGATTGGGTGATTCGGATCGAGCAGTATCATGATTGGTGGTTTGATAATGCGGTGGAGTTTTTAGGGCATTTATTGGAGCGATTGGGCGTCGATGTTGTGTGGGATGGAGGTATTTCGTTTGAACCACTGGATGAAGACGAAGTGGAACGGTTGGTAGAGGAGATTGAACGCCTAATAGAAGTGAAGTTAAAATACCCTAAAGAGAGCGACGAAACTGGCGTAATAGAGAAGAAATGGAGAGTCTACCTTCCCTTAACGGCAAGCAACAAAAGAGGGGATTACAAATATAAGTATTTATCCGGGTTTCTTGGCAAAGAACCTAAATTAAAAAAGGATATAATTACATTATTACTGTCAGACCAGTTGAATGGACAAAAGAAGAAGAAAATTTGCGAGATATGTTCGAAATCAACCGTTTTGGGTCTTATAGACGTTACACAAGGGGTATATCCAGTGTCGAATAACAACTTAGAAAGTTTGAATGGAGTACGATCGATGAAGACCTCTTTTAAGAGTTGTCTTCTGTGTAACTTTCTCGGATATATTGAATGGTTGGATCGGGGGATACCATTTACATGGTATATGGATAAACGTGGTAATAGTAAAACAGATTACGCATATTACCTTTTTCCAAAAATTGAGAATATTCAGGATATGCACCAGTTTAAAAAAAGGCTACGAGATGATATTTTGAATGAAAAGAAATATTCGAATGTAGTGCCCATATCAAATATAAAGAAAGAGAGATATCTAACCGATGAGTATTCGCTATTACTGTTGCTATTTGAAAAAATGAACGAAAACATCAAGAATCTAGAAAAATGGGATGATTTAGTTTGTGATGAATGGGCTAAGTTGCTTATAAAGAAAGGAGAGCTCAGATACTCGTATCTTGAAGAAATACACATCCCGCAAATCGAACGATTTAAAAAGATTTTCGAAGAGTTGCTGCCATATTCAGACTTTGTGAGTCATTCGTTCGCATCTCCTTTGAAAGAAGGTGCATCAAAAGAGATTATTCAAAGATTAACAAAAGAAGATCAATATCTGATGTCAAAAGGCATTATTATGGACGATTTCAAGACATTCTCAAAGGCGTTTCAGATAAGACAGAACTGTAGGTTAAGCACACCAAAAGATGCTTTAGATTATCTTATTTACACATGGAGGTGTAAAGATGGTACAATTTGAACAAAATGAGATGGAGACAATGAAGAATAGTGGACAGGTGCTTGGTAAGGTTGCAGATCATTATATCTCAGACCTTTACCAACTTGACCGTACACGAACTGCTGAAGAGTTTATCAAACAGTTGAAAAACATCTGTTTGAGGGCGATAAGTATAGGCAAGAAAAGCGATGAGATGGTTTATACCAAACCACTGGCGGATCTGATGGATATAATCAACAAACATAAAGAGAACTATGACGAGATTAAGGATATTGTTCTGGTATATGCAACCTTTTATCTCGGTGCGATAAAGTATTCAAGGACAAGAGGTGATTAAAATGAATAAAAAAGCAATAAGTGCAGTTTGGTTGGCTGAAACCGATCTTACGAATCTTAATTCTGGGATTGGTGGAAGTAATCTGGTGGATCTGAAGAAATACACGAAAGACGGTGTGGACTACCCTTACGTCAGTGGTCAGGCGATGAGATATTACTTGAAAGAGGGTATCAGACGGCTGACCGACTCGGAAGATTATTGCGTCCCAAACGATAAGGGGGAAACGTGTGGCAAGATCGATGAGTGCGTCTTGTGTGATCTTTTCGGGTTCATGACGGCTATAGAGGGGAAGGGCGCTCGAGTAAGGGTCTCGCCGATAAAGATGTCTCCAGCAATAGGGCTTCTACCACTGAATGACAATCTAACAATCGATTTCCTGACGAGACGAAAGCCACAAGAGAAGGCGGGTGAACTCACAGGAGATATTGTAAATGTAGAACTTGGCGTTAACATCTACAAAGCAGGACTTTCGATTGATCTGGTAAAGGTTGGCGGTGAGGAGATAATAGAAAGTGGTGAGAACGGTCGTCACTTGAAGATCGATAGAAAGACTGATGACGAGACTGCAAAAAAGCGCGTTAAGCTTGTGCTGGAATCCTTCAAGAATCTATCAGATTATTCGAAACAGGCGAGGGTGCTGACAGACTTCACACCAAACCTGCTGCTCATTGCTTTGCAGAATCGATATAACCATCTGTTACAGAAGGCGCTTGAGTTGGAAAACGGTAGAAAATTAAATATTGAGCGGTTGGATCAGATATTAACAGTTTTGAAGGATGAAACAATATATGCTGGGCTTTTATCTGGCACGCTTGATAACGAGGATGAAATCAAAGAGGTTCTTGTAAAGCATAATGTCAAACTCATGACACCAACAGAAGCAATCGATAGGGTTATTAGCGAAATTGAGTAGAATGAAGTGCTTGAAATTTAAACTGGAGACCCCGTATTTGGTCAACTTCAGAAAACCGTACTCAACGATAACGATCCTTTCCTATTCATTTCCACCATATACGACAGTTCGAGGGCTTCTCGCGAATGCGTTGGGACTTGGAGACCTATGGACGGCACGAGATGATTATAACATTGGATTGGAAGATTTAAAGATAAGTCTAAAACCGTTGAACGTTCCAGAGCGTTTTCAAGATATGGTTTTGATGAAGAAGTTGAAACCACCTGCAGATTCCAAGAAGCGGAAAGATTTGATGAAGAAACTGGAAGATAACGACTTTAATCTTGATGTTCTCGATGAAAAAGAGAAAGAACTCTATGAACGGATGCGAATTCCACAGAACACGAGTGCTCCGTTCGTCAAAGAATTCATAACTCCTGTTGCATGCATTATTTATGTTTTGGGGGAGATCGAAAAACTCAATGAATTAAAAGAAGCACTTGATGATCCAAAAAGACCATTGTACATCGGAGGTTCGGATGATTTCGTTATCATTTCTGATATCGAGGGTCCAATCGACACAGTTGAGATTGAGAGCGATGAAGTTGATTCAATTGTTATGATAAATGAAGAGGTGCAACCATTGGATAAAAAGAGAATTCTTGGCAGGGTTCCTTACAGATTCGATGTGGTGAATGATAAGAAAAGAGATTATTCAAGAAAAGATGCCATTGTGGCATCGCCTCTTCCAAACGAGAGACTGAAACTTACAAAAATGATTAAATGTTTTAAAATAGGCACTGAAAATGTCGCCTTCTGAATTAATCGCGAAGAGAAGAGATGATGGCACCTGTCAAACGTTTGAAGGGCATACAACCGACTCTCTACTAATCTTAAGAGATTATTTTATCAAAAATCGAGATGTTTTAAAAGAGTTCTCTAAAAACTTTGGGCTTGAGCGTAATTCATTGTGCAACCTCTTGTTTCTGTCAGTCTACCTGCACGACATAGGTAAACTTACAGAGGAGTTCCAACAAAATATAAAAGCAGGGAAACCATGCGCTTCTATCTCACATGCGTTCTTTGCGCTTCCATTCATTGAATCCGACTTTCAAGCAGACTTGGATAATATCCTGAAACTGACAATACTGTCTCACCATAGCCAACTTTACAATCGGATATTTGAGGATGCTCCGCTAAAAGGTAAAGTTGTATATAAAAAAGATGAAATAAAGGAACATATTGATCAAAGTGAATTGATATATGAAAAACACTTCTCAGATCTTTTTAGCCAAAAGAATAATGCGGTATACCGCGACGAGGAATACCTATCACAATTTAACATGAGGCTAAAGATTCAAAGAAACGAATTAGAACATCTCAAGAGAGGGTATCAAAAAATTGCACGAACGAAAGCGGTATATTGTCTGGTTCTCGCAGTTTTGAAACATTGCGATCAGAAAGCGAGCGAGTATTTTGACAATGCTGAATTGGAACAAAAATCAATTTATGGCTCTATAATTGATCAAGAAGCACTGGATAAAATTAATTACTCTTTAAAACTATTTAAATCTTCTGAAAGATTTTTGTTGGATCAATACAAACCTTATGAATACCAGAAACATGCTATGGAAATCGATTATTGCGGCATCATATCGGCTCCATGTGGGCGGGGGAAAACTGAAGCATCTTTGCTTGCTGCTTTGAGGATACTTGAGAGCCGCAAAAAAAATCGGATAATATTTGCTTTGCCGACACAGATAACTTCTAATGCGATGTATGAACGGCTTAAAAAGATTTTTGGAGATGGAAACGTTGGAATATATCATGGAATGAGTAGGTTTCTTCATGACGGCGAACGTGAAGGGGTTGGGATTGTAGATGAGGATTTAAAAGCGATTGTTTATGCTGAGAAGGTTTTTGCAAAACCAGTTGTTGTAACAACCATCGATCATCTAATCTATTCGCTGGTACATGGGTATAAGCAATCTGATTTTGCATTGGGCAATATTCTCAATAGTGTCATTATATTTGATGAAATACATTATTATGAGACTTACACACTGAGATATATCTTAGATTGTTTTGAAATACTGAAAGAGCTTAATATACCGCATATTGCAATGAGTGGAACGCTTCCGGAGTTCATTGTTAAAAGAGGCTGTCACGCCATCTGGTGTTACATAAGATATTGCACTGCAGAAGATGCACTTCCCCAAAGCAAGTGTTGTATCTCCAAATCAAAAACAAACCTACATTTCAACTCCATATTCAAAAATA
>DQYP01000272.1 GCA_011043375.1 Thermotogaceae bacterium
GAAGCAGATAAAAGACAGAGGATATGCTGATAAATATAGAGGTAAAGAGGTATGGATAATGGGAATGAATATAGATTCAAGACAGAGGAAGATAGTTGAGTATTTGGTGGAGAAAAGATAAGATTCCTCGTCACTGTCGTTCCTCAGAATGACAAAAACAAGAGAAATGTTATCGGAATGACAAGAAAAAATCATCCCAAGTGAATGTTCAAATAAGAATTTCTTTAGGTATTAGACCTCAGTATTTCTTTAATCACTGGATCAACGATCTTGTAACGCTTCCCTCTTTCATCTATTTCAACAGTTACATAACACATATCAACCAATCTATTGAGAATCCTTGTAAAAGCCGCAAATGATCAAAAATCGCTCTTGCTTTTTGAAAGTCCATTCAAAGTTCTTGGAGTTCCTTTTCTCTATTGAACAAATCTTCTCTCCTGGTTTTAGGTTTTGGATCAAAATACATATATAACACCCCTGATAGTAACTATCACTGGTGATAGTATATCACAAATCAACCTGATTTATCAAAAAGTATCAAAGTATCGCATCATCCCAAGCTCTTCTCTTTTTGTCATCCTGAGCGTGAGCGAAGGATCTTTCGTCGCTAACGCTCCTTCGGAATGACAAGGAAAATGTCATCCCGAATGAAACAAGGGATCTTATTGGAATAATAAGAATGATGTTTTTACATCTGTCATTCCTGCCTAAGTCTTTTAACAGCCTCACGAATCATCTGCAAATTATCATCCTTCGCAACTAAAATTCCATTATCCGTTTCTACTATCACTACTCCTTCGATTCCAATCGCCACAACAGGCTTTGTCGCTTTTATAAACACATCCTTACTGCTCACCAAGACACTCTCGGTGTTTCCCACTTTCAGTTCTTTCAGAGATGCCCAATTTCCCACATCTGACCACTCAAATTCTGCCATCACCATTGATATCTCCGTTGTTTTTTCCATCAACGCATGATCTATTGATATACTCATAACGTTGCTATATACTTCATTTAAATCTTCTTTATTTAAAAATGGTTCTATTATCTCTGGGCTATGCTTTTTCATTTCCTCAATGAAAAAATCCTTTCTCCACATGAACATACCGCTGTTCCAAAAAAATTTTCCGCTGTCCACATACTCTTTTGCCTTTTCATAGGAAGGTTTTTCATGAAACTTCTTTACATTCTTTATCCTTCCTTTACCAATAGCCTCAATATAACCATACTCTGTTTCATATCTTGATGGCTTTATTCCAAAAGTGATTATCTTATCATTCTCTTTTAAAAACTCTTCAGCTATCTCAACAGTTTGCCAAAACTTTTCAACATCTGGAATATAATGATCTGCAGGGACAACGAAAATTATCTCATTGTCAGCTTCAACTGAGAGTGTTCCAAAAACACATGCAGCAGCCGTATTTTTCTTGTCTGGTTCAAGTAGAACATTTTTCTTAGGTAATTCAGGGAGATTCTCGCACGTCTTCTGAGCGTATTTATATAACGTAACAACGTAAATATCACTTGGTGGTAATCTATATCTCAATCGCGCATATGTCTGTTGAAGTAAGGTTTTATCGGAAAACAATCTCAGAAATTGCTTTGGTGTTTTGTTAGTGGATAAAGGCCAGAATCTTTCACCAGAACCTCCTGCAAGGATCAAGGCTTTCATTTTTCATACCTCCTATATCTTCAATTTCGAAATAAAAGGTTTTTCACTTACATTTTAACATTCTGATCTGTTCATTGATCAAAAAAATGAAAAGGTGATCTATAGACAGGCTATTCACCAACAATTTAACTTCTGCCATCGGAAGCTACTTCTGCCCCCGGAAGTGATATAATGAATCAGGGGTGATAATATGTTGTTCTCCTTTGAGCCCAAAACCAACAGAAAAGAACTTTTTGATAGAGAGGAAGAATTCAAGAGTCTGGAATCTTCATTGAAAACATATCCAATTGTTGTCGTCACAGGCCTTAGAAGGGTTGGAAAATCGTCACTAATAAGGGCCTTTTACAATGAATACAATTATCCTGGAATTTTTATCGATTGTAGAAAATTGTACACAACGGGCATGGGAAGTATAAAAACTGTTGACTTCCTTAATGAAATTGAAAAAAAATTACGTGACCTTTCAAAAAGAGAGAAATTCAATTCGATTATTAGAATTCTGAAAAGAATAAACATTGCAGGTGCTACGATTGAATTTGAGCATGGTGAACGGAATCTCCCGGAGATATTTGAAAAGCTCAACGAATTTGCTCAAGAAAGTGATAACTTGTTTATAATTTATCTTGATGAAGCCCAATATATGAGATTTTTTGGCTCGCGTGGTGGAAAGGAACTTCTCGCATTACTCGCGTATTCCTATGATTATCTAAAAAAACTCAGATTTGTGATAACGGGTTCAGAAATAGGAGTGCTTCACGATTTTTTGAAACATGATGATTACGATTCTCCATTGTACGGGAGACCACTCTATGAAATCGTAGTTAAACCTTTCACACCAGAACTGTCAATAAAATTTCTACAGAAAGGGTTTGAAGAATTTAATATAAAAGCAGATTTCGATCTCAGTGAAATAGTAAAGATAATAGATGGAATACCAGGATATTTGGTTCATTTTGGTTTAAAATATGTAGAAACAGGTGATAAATGTGAAGCATTAAAAAGCATGTACCATACCCTTGAAGGACTCATTAAAAATGAACTATCCGAATTATCCAAAAGAAGTGAAAGATATGAAAAAGTGTTGAAACTAATAGCTCAAGGTATAAACACGTGGAGTCAACTAAAAAATTGGTTTTACTCCAAAAACGACAGAATCAGTGATTCTAGACTTCAAAATCTATTAATCAATTTAATGAAACTATCCTACATTTCTAAAAGCAAGGAAGGTTATGAAATAATCGATCCTGTTTTAAAGGACTTATTAAAGCGCATGTGATATTAAGATCCCTCACGTTCGTTCGGGATGACACAATACATCACAGTGGCTCCTGCTTTGCCTGACAAGTTTGAACCTGTATTTTTCAACAAACTTTATGGCTTGATCTTAAGCATTTATATTTCAACCGTTGTAAAGGATATCGATTCCGGAGCTGGTATCTCTTCGGCATTTTCGAGTATATCTTCAATGTGGAGTTTGATAGCGTCTTTGATATTCTCAAGAGCTTCTTCATAGGTATCGCCTTGTGAATAACAGCCTCGAAGTTCTGGACAATACGCATAATAACCATTGATTATTATATTTTCGTGTTAAGTTATTATACTTTGAAGTATTATACTTCAAAGTATAACGTTTAGGTGTGATTCAATTGTGAGCATTAATGAAAACACATATGTGGGACAACATTATACATCATACACACCAAAAGGCAACAAGAAAAGTTCGAAATTTATAACGTTTTATCATCAATGCGTATTTTTAAAGTACTATTTATTGAAAATATTTAATATTCGTATTATTATAGTACGATTTATGATATAATCGTATTGAGGTGAGAAAACTTATGGATTTAGATCAAATCATAGAAAAGTTAGAATTAAAGCAAGAAAGACTTTTTCACAATTTACCTTTGAAGAAAAGATTGATATTTAAAAATATTTTTCCTATAAACAACAGAGGAATTCTTTATTATGGACCAAGGGGTGTTGGAAAAACAACTTTTTTGCTGATGAAATCGAAAGATAAAAACATGCTCTACATTTCCGGGGATGATCCAATTATTTCACAAATATCTATATATGAACTATCTGAAAGAGCTTTTTTAAACGGATACAGTGGGGTTATAGTAGATGAGGTTCATTACATAAACAATTGGGGTATGCAAATAAAAGCTCTATATGATTCCTTCCCAAATAGGGAGATTTGGATAAGTGATAGCAGTGGGATAGTTTTGAAAAAAGGATTGGCTGATTTATCAAGAAGATTTATAAAGGTTCGTATTCCACTTCTATCCTTCAGAGAATATATACATCTTAAGGAAGGCATAGAATATGAAACTTTAGATGACCCATTTGAAAAGGATAAAAATCGGCTTTTCTCTATAGCGAATGAAATCAATGTGTTGAAACTATTCAGAGAATACATAGAATCTGGAACAAGGCCGTTTTTCTTAGAAGGGCATTTTGAAGAGAAAATGATAAATATCCTTGAAAAAACCATTTACAGTGACATCCCTTTCTTTTTAAGTACGGTGAATGAGAATCATTTGAGACTGATAAAAAGTGTGGTGGGATATCTTTTAGTATCTAAAATACCAACCATAAATGTTGAGGGGATGTGCAAGAAATTCAGTGTTGGAAAAAATAAACTTTATGAACTTTTAAATGTTATGGATGAGATTGATCTTATAAACGTAATCCATAAAGAAAAAGACTTCAGTGTCTATTCAAAAGGTAAAAAAATCTTTCTTGCAGATCCTTCTTATTATTACATTTTCAATGGTGAAACAGGTAATGCGCGAGAAGCCTATGTGGTTTTTACATTAAGAGAGAAAGCAGAGGTATTTGCGTCAAAAAATGAAGAAGAAGGAGATTTTATCTGGAGAGGGATAAAAATAGAAGTTGGCGGGAAAAGTAAAAAAGCGAAAAAGGCAGATTTCGTTGTGAGTGATAACTTAGATATACCATACAAGAACAAAGTACCTCTTTGGGGGCTTGGGTTTTTGTGGTAAGATCCCTCACATGCGTTCGGGATGACATTTTCCTTGTCATTCCGAAGGAGCGTTAGCGACGAGGAATCCTTTGGTTGGTAGTGATAGCGATGGGATGATAATATTGATACGTATGTGGTATCTCGAAATTCAAGGAGTGAAAAAGTGAAGAAATTACCGCTTGGAAAATCTGATTTTAAAGATATAATCCAAAACAATTTTGTGTATGTTGATAAAACAAAATACATATACGATCTCATAGAAAGCGGAGATGTATTTTTTCTATCGAGACCAAGGAGATTTGGTAAGTCATTGACAGTATCGACATTGTATTATTTGTTCAAAGGAGAAAAGGAGTTATTCAAAGATACATGGATATATGATAAGTGGAATTGGGAA